>JANQGP010000095.1 GCA_028277265.1 Woeseiaceae bacterium
ATGCTCTGCACTCGTTTGCCAGAGCTCGCATTAAGTTCCGCCCAACACCACACCGCCTTGCCGATCTGGCAACGTACACCATCGAAATGAACCCGTTGCCGAAAAAGGAATATTCAAGCACGCCATATGCGATGACGGCTCCATTACTATCGGCGACAAGGCAGGTTGCAGAATTCAGAACCCTATCGACGAAATCTATGCGCTCTTGGTCGCACTGGGCTACCTCGTCAATCGCCAAGATACCGTCGCGATCGGAGTAGTTGGCGTCGCGAATGTTGATTGTCTGCACTATCTGTAGTCGACCGTCGGCAATGGGTCAGAAGGAGCCATCCTACCTCAAAATACCTGGCCGGCGGCCCACGGCGAGAAACCGACCTCCACTACCAACGGATCTTCAACGGGAGTCCGGGGCGAAAATCTCGCTGCTTCCCTTCAGCCTCGTGACCGAATGCGATCTCCAGACAATGCGGACTGTTCGGTTGAACGTGGATGCCCTCAACCCGGGCAATCGCGTCAAGGACCGATGACGGCCGGTCTACTGGAACGTGAAGCCGAATCGCCGTGACTTCAATGAACGGAGCCTCAGACTGCTGCTGAGGTGATCCTGGCGGTGGATTGTTGGGCATACAGATGCAAAGCGGCTCCACCAGGCAATCCGAGTTTTCGCCGACAAGGAAACTGACGCCGGCGTCGAAGTACACCGGCTGATACCGCCAGCCCGGAAAAGCCGGCTCCTCCGAATCACCATCGCACCTCATTACGAGACCGAGCGGCGATGCATCGCGATTCGACGCTCTCTCCGGGATGCGCAGCCTTTGCCCGGGCCCTTCGTCTGCCTCGTTTGGGTCGCGAACGTAGAGCAACTCCAACGTGGTGTTGGAAAAGAAGAAACGCCTGTTCGCAGTTCCCTGACCGGGATGATCGTTCGGCATCCCCTCGACAAGTCCGAACTCCGTGAGAAGCTCCGCCTCGGGCGCGAACTTCTCTGTCAGTATGAAAAAATGGTCCAGTCTCATTGGGAGTGTATTCCGGTTCTTCGGGTCCGGCTCCCATTCGGGGGCGGTGGAAATCCCGAATAGTGTAACGCTTGACCATGCGCTCTGATCATCTTTCGATGCAGGAGCAGGTTCGTGAGAGATATCAGTTGCGACAGAGCGTCAGGAAACTGCAGCAGTGAACCTGCGCCGGATTTCTCTATCTAAGTGTCTACACTGGGGACATGAGATAACCGCAGCTCGCCGTGGGGACGGCGCCTCGGCTGCCCAAAAGGGGGTACATCATGAAATACCGCTTCGACCCGGAAGGCGAGCGCCTTCCAATCAAACTGGACACAACCTCGAACGCCGAATACGAGCCCATCCCGCTGGAGTCGCGCAACGAGCACGCGAACGTGCTGGCCCAGGAGGCCGTCAGCGAGAACTCGAAGCGCCTCGGCATGGGGCGGCGCGACTTTCTCGTCACGGCGGCAGGCGCCGCGACCACCCTGCTCTCCATCAATCGCGCCAATGCCGAGGCGGGCCGCGACGCTGGCCGCTTTGATGTACCCGAAGAAGCCGGTGTAGATATCGAGCAGGCGGTCGCGAGCATCGGCAAGAAGGAGTTCATTTTCGACGTGCAGGGGCACTACGTGCCGCCGAGCGTAGCGGCGAGCCGCAAGGAAGAGTGTGCGAAGTTCGACTACGTCAGCCGCGACTACATGCGTTGTCTTGGCGCCGACGACTTCGTCAAGGACGTTTTCCTGGATGCCGATACGGACATGATGGTGCTGTCGTTCGTTCCGTCTCGCCGCGATGCAGAGCCGCTGACTATCGAAGAGGCGGACGCTACCCGGCAAATCGTCGATGAGCTGGAGGGTACGCAGCGCTTACTTATTCACGGTCGCGTCAATCCCAACCAGGAGGGCGACCTCGACGGCATGGATGAGCTGGCCGAGACCTACGGCGTTTCGGCATGGAAGACCTACACGCAGTGGGGCCCGGACGGCACGGGATTCTGGCTTACGGATGACGTCGGACTCGCCTTTATTGAGAAAGCACGCGCCCTCGGCGTGATAAACATTTGTATCCACAAGGGCATTCCTTTCGGACGTCGCTCGTACGAGCACTCACTTTGCACGGACATCGGCCCTGCGGCTAAACAGTTCCCCGACGTGAATTTCCTCATCTATCACTCCGGCTGGATTCCCAATCAGCCGGAAGGGCCCTACGATCCCGATCGTGGCGAGGGCATCGACGAGCTGATTCGTTCTGTAGAAGCAGCAGGTCTCGGCAAAGGCTCCAACGTTTACGCAGAGCTCGGCAGCACGTGGCGCGGCCTGATGCGCGACGTCGACGGCGCGGCACACGGTATCGGCAAGCTCGTCAAGCATTTGGGCGAGGACAATGTGCTGTGGGGCACCGATTCCATCTGGTACGGCTCGCCGCAGGATCAGATCCAGGCATTTCGTGCGTTCCAGATTTCGCCGCAGACGCGCGAGCGCTATGGCTATCCGGAGATTAGCGATTCCCTGCGCGCGAAGATCTTCGGACTGAATGCGATGAAGCCCTACGGCATCGACATTGAAGAGGCACAACTCCGCGCGCGCAGCGATTTCGTGGAGCAGGAGCGACAAAATTACCGCGAGCGTCGCGATCC
>JANQGP010000100.1 GCA_028277265.1 Woeseiaceae bacterium
TCGGTCTACATGCTCGCCGTTACGCTCATGCTGTCCTTCCCGATCGGGGTTGCCGCCGCGATCTATCTCGAGGAGTTTGCACCGCGCAACCGCTGGTCCGATTTCGTCGAGGTCAATATCAACAACCTGGCGGCAGTGCCGTCGATCGTCTTCGGCTTGCTCGGACTCGCGGTATTCATCAACTGGATGGCGTTGCCGCGGTCGGCGCCGCTCGTCGGCGGCCTGGTGCTGACACTGATGACCTTACCGGTGATCATCATTGCATCTCGTGCTGCGATCAAAGCCGTGCCGCCGAGCATTCGTGACGCGGCGCTCGGCATGGGAGCGTCCAAGATGCAGGTCGTTTTCCATCACGTGTTGCCGCTGGCGTTTCCGGGCATACTGACGGGCACGATCATCGGCATGAGCCGCGCGCTGGGAGAGACCGCGCCGTTGCTTATGATCGGCATGGTCGCCTTCATCGTCGACATTCCGGGCGGATTCACGGATCCTGCGACGGTATTGCCGGTCCAGATCTACCTGTGGGCAGACAGTCCGGAGCGCGCATTCGCCGAGCGGACGTCGGCTGCCATCATTGTATTGCTCGGGTTCCTGCTGCTCATGAACCTGGCCGCGGTCATCGCGCGCAAGCGTATGGAGAGGAAGCTGTAATGAACAAGCCCGACCACAACGTCGTCGAACCGTTTCCGCGGCCCGGGGTACCCGGTCAGAAGACGGAACTGGGCGGTGAGACGGTCGGCAGCACGCGCGCGAAAGACCCGTACATGGTCGCTATCGACGTCAACGTTCATTACGGTGACAACCACGCGATTCGCAACGTATCGCTGGAGATCGGCAAAAAAGAGGTGATCGCGCTGATCGGTCCGTCCGGATGCGGCAAGACGACGTTCCTGCGCTGCCTGAATCGCATGAACGACTCGATCGAGACGGCGCGTATGACCGGCGAAATCCTGTTGGACGGCAAGGACATCTACCGCAAGTCTCAGGATCCCGTCGCCCTGCGAGCGCGCGTGGGCATGGTCTTCCAGAAACCGAATCCGTTCCCGAAAAGCATCTACGACAACGTTGCTTACGGTCCGCGCATACACGGAATCGCCAACGACCGCGCTGATCTCGATGACATCGTGCACACGAGTCTCGAGCGCGCGGGCTTGCTGAGCGAGGTGAAAGACCGTCTCGACGATCCGGGCACGAGCCTTTCGGGCGGCCAGCAACAGCGCCTCTGCATCGCGCGAACGATCGCCGTGAACCCGGAGATCATCCTGATGGACGAGCCTTGTTCCGCGCTCGATCCAATCGCAACGGCGCGTGTCGAAGACCTGATCGACGAACTCAGCGAGGACTACGCTATCGTGATCGTCACGCACTCGATGCAACAGGCCGCTCGTGTGTCGAGGCGGGTGGCGTATTTCAATCTGGGCTGGCTCGTCGAGGTCGACGACACCAACAAGATCTTCACGAACCCGCAGCACAAGCTTACCGAAGACTACATTACCGGCCGTATCGGCTAGCAGCCTGTTGACTGAGCCTCCAAATGCTATTTCAAGAGGCTAGCCGAGCCCGAGTCGTTTCGAGTACTCGGCTTCCAGCTGCACTTGCATCCTGTAGAAAGGGCGAGGGGTGTCGCCGTTCATTACGTCGACGAGGATATTCAGGTGCGTGTGCCAGCCACCGCTGACGCTCAGGACGATATCCTTCGTATCCAGCCGACGATGGGTGAGAACGAGACGGACCTTGTCGCCTTCCTCTGAAAGCTCATAGCAGACTTCTGAGTTTTCGTCCTCGAACTCCCAGGTATGCTGAAGTCGATGAGGCGGCTCGCAGCGCGTTACTTTGCCGGTGAATGACATCTTCAACGGCATGTCCCTGTATTTCTCGGGACGGGGAATATCGCCATCGCTGGCTTGCGACAGCGCGGTGTTGTGGAAACGCATGTCGACATGGCCGTCGATCGACGTCTCGACGTCGCCGCCGCACAGCCAAAGCGCGCGTTTGTCACTCTCGGTCAGATAACGCCAGACGCGCTCGATCGGGCCGGGCAAGAGACGTTCGAATCGGACCGTTCGCTCGTCGAGCAGTTCACCATAGTCGTTCATTGTTGTTCTCCTTTGTTGGTGTCCCCCAGCAGGCGCTCGAGCCTGTCGAGGCGCTGTGACCAGAACTCACGCACCTTGCGAATCCATGCGTCGACTTCCTCGAGGCTTTCGTCGTTGAGCCGGTAGATGCGGCGCTGTGCATCGGGGCGCGACGCAACGATGCCGGCATCGCGCAGTACCTTGAGGTGTTGCGACACGGCGGGGCGGCTCATGTCGAACTGGGCGGCCAGTTCGCCGAACGAGGTTTCGCCCGCAGCCAGCGACTCGATGATCCGGCGGCGCGTAGGGTCCGCGAGGGCAGTGAAAATGTCCATGCCCAAATGATAAGACAATACTTAATTAAGTCAAGACTTAATTTGAATTCGATCTTCGTGTCGACCATGCTTGTCGTCATGAAGAAGATCGCAAATGCCCTGGTGGCGCTCGTTGCGCTGGAACACCTCTATATCCTGGTTCTGGAGATGTTCCTCTGGACCAAACCGGCAGGAATGCGCGCGTTCGGGCTGACGCCCGAGTTCGCCGAACAGACGGCCGTGCTGGCGATGAACCAGGGGCTCTACAACGGCTTTCTGGCGGCAGGCCTGATCTGGGGACTGTTCCGCAAGCATGACCGTGTGCCGGTGCAGGTGTTCTTTCTGGCCTGTGTCATCGCGGCAGGGATATTCGGGGGCCTGACCGCGCAGATATCGATTCTCTATATCCAGGCGCTCCCGGCGGCGATTGCGCTCGCAGCGGTTCTGCTGGCCCGACGTGTCTGAGCTGAAAGGACCCGGCCCGGCGCCCGGCGACCCGGCCCCGCCACACCGTTCCGCGGGTCTGCTGCGCTGGCTCTTCAGACCGAAAAAAGCCCGATTTCTTCTGCCGGCGTCGGGTGTATGGATTCTCGTACTGGACTGGCTGCTGTTTTCTTCGAACGTCCTCTCGGCCTGGCTGGCGACACCCGTCGTGATCGTTCTCGGCTTCGTTCTGGGTAGCGGCGGTACCTTCCTGGCTCAGAGAAAGGCGGCAGGAGACACGACCCTGCGCGCCGTCCTGAAGGCAATCCTCGCAGGCGTCGTGGTCGGGGTTCCGTGGCCCGTTGGCGGAACGCTGGTCGGGGGTTGGGTGTTGCTGACCTCGGGCCTCGCCGATGCGAGAAAAGAGATCCTGGGCAGATAGCAGTCTTCAAGGACTGTTTCGACGGGCTGCGATTGTCAGGCCGCGTCGTTTGCCTTCGCCCAGTAGTCGCCGAAGCGTTTCTCGGAGAATCCGACTGCCGTGAACCGAGGCGATTCCAGCACCGGGCGCTTGAGCAGGGTGGGCTGATCAATCATCAGCGCGAATGCCTTTTCCTTCGAAATTCCCGCGCGGTCGACCTCGGGGATCTTGCGCCATGTCAGGCTTCGCCGATTCAGCAGCTTCTCCCAGTCCAGCCGGGACGACCAGCGTTCGAGCATCTGGATATCGAGTCCGTCGTCGCGAACATCGTGAAAGCGGAATTCGATGTCGTGCTCGGCGAGGTACTTGCGGGCCTTGCGGCAGGTATCACAGCTTTTGATGCCGAATATCGTAAGCACGATGTCAGTCCAGGTTTCTCAAAAGGTCGTTCAGCCCCGTCTTTGCGCGGGTCCTTTCATCGACCTGCTTGACGATAACCGCGCAATACAATGAATACTTGCCGTCGGCCGAAGGCAGGTTACCCGACACGACGACCGATCCCGCCGGGATACGGCCATAGGTTATCTCGCCGGTCTCGCGATCGTAGATGCGCGTGCTTTGGCCGAGGTACACGCCCATGGAAATCACCGAGCCTTTTTCGACGATGACACCTTCGACAACCTCGGAGCGTGCGCCGATGAAGCAGTCGTCCTCGATGATCGTCGGCCCGGCCTGGACGGGCTCCAGTACGCCGCCGATGCCGACACCGCCGGAGAGGTGCACGTTCCTGCCGATTTGCGCACAGCTGCCGACTGTCGCCCAGGTATCGACCATCGTGCCGCTGTCGACGTAGGCACCGATATTGACGTAGCTGGGCATCAGCACGACGTCGGGCGCGACATAGGCACCCTGGCGAACGATTGCGTCGGGCACCACGCGCACCCCGTCCGCCCTGAACTGCTCGTCGGTGTAGCCGGCATACTTCATCGGCACCTTGTCGTAGAATCGACTGTGTCCGCTTTCGATGACCTCGTTGTCGTGAAGCCCGAAGCTGAGCAGGACGGCTTTTTTCAGCCATTGGTTTACGTGCCATTCGCCGCCGCGCTGCTCGGCGACGCGCGCCTTGCCCGAATCGAGCAGGGCAAGCGCTTCTCGTACGGCCGCTTCGATCGTCTCGCGGTCGTCGAATCCGTCAGCACGATGGTCGAACGCATGTTCGATGATTGATTCGAGGTCCTGCATGGTACTCGCTCGTCTCAGGCGGCGTTGTCGAGCTGCTCGAGCAGCGCCTTGCCCAGTTTTTCCTGTTGTCGCTCGTCCAGCGCACCGCCGCCAGACTCGAGGCACACATAGAATACGTCTTCTGCGCGCTCACCAATAGTCACGATCTTCGCCGCCTCGATGTCGATGCCCTGTTCGATGAAGACCTGACCGATCGCACTGAGCAGGCCGGGGCGATCCGCGGCGCGCAGTTCGAGCACGGTCTGGTCGGCCGAGGTGCTGCGGCTGAAATCGACGGTCGTCGTGGTCGTGAACATGCGCGCCTGGCGCGGGACCGCGCGCGTGACCGGCAAAACCTGGTCGCTCGGCGCCGTAAGGATGCGGGTCAGGCCGCGGCGGATCTTGTTGATTCGCGCCTCGTCGCTTTCGACACGGCTGTCGAGTTCGGCGAATACGAGCGTGACGATACTGCGCCCGTTGTCGAGCGAAACGATGCGCGCATCCATGATCGTCATGCCGAGTTCATCGAGCACGGCCGTCGCATGGGCAAACGTACGCTTCTCGCGCGGCGTAAAAAGCACGGCTTCGATGCCGTCGCCGGTCTTGCGGCGCCGCACGTCAACGAGACCGATGGCCGATGACGTATCCGAGTCGGTCAGCCACTCGGTGTGCCAGGTGATTTCCTTGACGCGGTGCCTCAGGAAGTAATTGTCGTTGAGCAGCGACCAGACCTCGTCGATGCGAGCCTCCGGAATGCCGCGTTCGATCAGAATCGCTCGCGCTTCCTCGCGTCGCTCTTCGAGAAGCAGGTCACGGTCGATCGGGTTCTCGAGCCCGCGACGCAGCGCGCGCCGTGTCAGCCGATACAGGTCGTGGAACAGCTGCGCCTTCCAGGAGTTCCAGAGCTTCGGATCGGTGCCGCGTACGTCAGCGACCGTCAACAGGTAGAGGTAGTCGAGGTGAAGCGGATCGCCGACGAGCATCGCAAACTCGTTGATGACGTCGGGATCGTGGATGTCCTGCTTCTGCGCCGTCATCGACAGCGCGAGGTGATGGCGCACGAGCCAGGCCACGATACCGGCTTCGTACTGGCTGAGCCCGTGCTCGAGGCAGAACGCCTCGGCATCCACGGCACCGAGTTCCGAGTGGTCTCCACCGCGGCCCTTGGCGATGTCGTGAAACAGGCCGCTGAGGTAGGCGATCTCGGGTTTTTCGAGCGACTGCATGATTTCGCTGCAATTCGGGAACTCGTGGTCGAACCGCGTCAGCGCGAAGCGCCGCAGGTTCGACACGACGAACAGTGTGTGTTCGTCGACCGTGTAGGCGTGAAACAGATCGTATTGCATCCGCCCGACGATGCGACCGAAGGCCGGAATGTAAAGGCCGAGGACGCCGTACAGGTTCATGCGGCGCAGTTCGTGAGTAACCCCTTCGGGCGCGCGAAGGATCGCGAGGAACAGGCGATGGTTGCGCGGATTCTGACGAAACTCGTCGTCGATCAGGTACAGGCTGCGCTTGATCAGCCCGACCGTGAAGGCACTGACGCCACGAACGTCCGGATTCTGCTGCAGCAGGAGGAACAGCTCGAGCAGGGCGGAGGGCTCGTTGCGAAAGACCTGGTCATGCACGGTCTGCAGGTAGCCGTTCTTGATCTGGAAGCGCTCGTTCAGCGGCTCCGCCGGGGCGCCGGGGTCCATCAGGATCGCTTCCTCGAAGAGCTGCAGCAGCATCTCGTTGAGGCGGCTGAGCTCCATCACGGTCCGGTAGTAACGCTGCATGAGCTGCTCGACCGCGAGCGTATACGTCGCGTCCTCGTAGCCGAGCATTTCAGCCAGTTTCTTCTGGTGGTCGAACAGCAACCGGTCTTCGCGGCGTCCCGTCAGGATGTGCAGGGCAAAGCGGATGCGCCACAGGAACGCCCGGCCATCCTCCAGGCGCTGGACCTGGACGGGCGTCAGGAAATCGTGATCGACGAGTTCGGCGAACGTACCGACGCCGAAATGCCGTTTGGCGACCCAGCTGATCATCTGGATGTCGCGCAGACCGCCCGGGCTGCCCTTGACGTTGGGCTCCAGGTTGTATGCCGTGTCGTGGTAGCGATGGTGACGGGCGATCTGCTCCTTGCGTTTCTCCTCGAAGAATCGGTCGGACGGCCACATGTTGTCGGCCGAGATCAGGGCCTCCAGCGCGGCGAACAGCGTCCGGGGCCCGGCCAGCAGGCGCGCTTCCATCAGTGTCGTCGCGACAGTCAGGTCCGAGGCCGCTGACTCGCCGCATTGCTCGAGCGTGCGTACGCTGTGTCCGACCTCGAGACCGATGTCCCAGAGGGCCGTGACGAATGCGGACAGGCGGTCCTCGGCGCCGTTCTGCAACGTATCGGGCAGCAACACCATGACGTCGACGTCCGAGTGCGGGTGGAGTTCGCCGCGCCCGTAGCCGCCCACTGCAACGAGCGCCGCGCCCGTATCGGCAATCGTCTCGTGGAACAGGCGGCACATGACCTCATCGATGACCCGCGCGCGCGCATGCACGAGTTCGATCACGGGCTCACCAGCCTCGAAACGCGCGCGAAGGTCCTCGCCAGCCGATGCCAACGATTCACGAATGGCAAGGTAACTCATTGTTTTATATCACGATCGTCGGCGCCGAGGGTCAGCACCTCGAAACCGTCATCCGTGATCAGGCAGGTGTGCTCCCATTGGGCCGACAGGCTGCGGTCGCGTGTGACGACGGTCCAGCCGTCGGGCATCAGTCGTACGCCGGCCTTGCCTGCGTTGACCATGGGTTCGACGGTCAGGGTCATGCCTTCGCGCAGTTCCATGCCGGTGCCGCGCCGGCCGTAGTGCAGCACCTGCGGATCCTCATGGAACATCTGGCCGATACCGTGGCCGCAGTACTCGCGTACGACCGAGTAGCGGTGCCGCTCGACGTGTTTCTGAATGGCTTCACCGACGTCGCCGAGCCGCTTGCCGGGCGCAAGCTCCTGGATGCCGAGCCACATGGCCTCCCTGGCGACCTTGGAAAGCCGGCCCGCCAGGATGTTTTCCTTGCCAACCAGGAACATACGGCTCGTGTCGCCGTGAAAACCGTCCTTGATCACCGTGATGTCGATGTTGACCGCATCGCCCGACTTCAGGGTCTTGTCGCCCGGTATGCCGTGGCACACGACGTTGTTGACGGACGTACAGATCGACCTGGGAAAGCCGCGGTAGTTGAGCGGTGCAGGGGTCGCGTCCTGATTGCCGGTGATGTATTCGTGGCAGATCCGGTCGAGTTCCCCGGTCGTGACGCCCGGCTTTACATAATCCTCGATCATGTCGAGTACGTCGGCCGCGAGCCGGCCGGCCACACGCATCTTGTCCTGCTGTTCGGGGGTTTTTATCGTAACGGTCATGGCTCGCCAGACACGGGGAAAACGGGGACAGAAAATTGGGGACAGTGACCACGTTTCCCAGGACTCAAAACGTGGTCACTGTCCCCAATTCTCCAAAACACGGCCACGAACCCTGTAAAACCAATAATCAGGGGTTACTGCCCTGCGCCGGGTATGGTATAAAGCGCGCGCGCCGGGGGCAACCTGTTGCCTGCGGCGCACGACTAATTCACACGCATACCGACACTGTTCACTGGGTGCCCTGCCTGAAAATGGGTTGTGAACCGGGGTATGCGGAGGCCTAACCCGGAGATACTTCATGGCAGACGTAACCATGCGCCAGATGCTTGAGGCTGGCGTGCACTTTGGTCATCAGACCCGTTACTGGAACCCCAAGATGGCGCCGTTCATCTTTGGCGAACGTAACAAGATTCACATTATCAACCTCGAAAAAAGCCTCCCGATGGCGCGGGAAGCCTGCGCGTTCGTGAAAGGCACGGTCGCGGACGGTGGCACCGTGCTGTTCGTCGGCACCAAGCGCGCCGCGCGAGAGGCGGTTCGCAACAACGCCGTACGCTGCGAAATGCCGTTCGTCAGCCAGCGCTGGCTTGGCGGCATGCTCACGAATTACAAGACCATTCGCCAGTCCGTCAAGCGCCTGACGACGCTCGAGCAGATGGCCGAGGAAGGCGGGTTCGAGGGGCTGACCAAGAAAGAAATCCTCGGCCTCACGCGAGAGCAGGAAAAGCTCGAGCGCAGCCTGGGCGGTATCAAGAACATGCGCTCGCTGCCCGACGTATTGTTCGTCGTCGACGTCGACCACGAAGACATCGCCATCCGCGAAGCGCGCAAGCTCGGTATTCCGGTCGTGGCCATCGTCGATACCAACTGTTCGCCGGACGGCGTTGACTACGTTATTCCCGGCAACGACGACGCAATGCGCGCCATAGAGCTGTATTCCGCTCTCGTCGCCGATGCGGTCCTCGACGGCAAGGCTTCGCTTCCCGAAGTTGCCCTCGGCGAGGACGAGTTCGTCGAACTCGACGAGGAAGGCAACGTCAAGAAGACGTCGCGCAAGAAGGCCGCCAAGAAGCCGTCGACGAAGAAGAAGGCTGCCAGGAAGACCACCGCCAGGAAGGCCCCGACAAAGAAGGCCGAAGAGACGGACGCGCGGAAGGCTGAAGAAGCCGCGGCCGAAAAGAAGGCCGAGGAGCCGAAGGCAGCCGAGGCCGAGGAGAAGTCCGAGGATCCGAAGGCAGCCAAGGCCGAGGAGAAGTCCGAGGATCCGAAAGAGGTCAAGGCCGAGGAGAAGTCCGAGGAGCCGAAAGAGGCCAAGGCCGAGAAGAAGGCCGGAGCCAAGAAAGCAGAGGAGAAGCCTGCCGACGCGAAATCGCCCGAAGGGGAGAGCGCTGAGGACAAGGCGGAGGAAAAGTAATGTCTATCACTGCATCCATGGTGAAAGAGCTTCGTGAGCGCACCGGCGCCGGCATGATGGAGTGCAAGAAAGCACTCGTCGAGGCGAACGGCGATCTCGATGCCGCGGCCGAAGCGTTGCGCAAGGCGGGCGCGGCGAAAGCCGACAAGAAGGCCGGTCGCGTCGCTGCGGACGGCAAGGTCGTCATCAAGGCCAATGGCAGCAAGGCCGTCATCGTCGAGGTCAACTCGGAGACCGACTTCGTCGCCAAGGACGAGAACTTCGCGGCGTTTGCGGAGGCGGTCGCCGACGTCGTACTGGCGACGGGCGAAACGGACGTCGCCGCGCTGGCGGAACAGGACATCGGCGACGGCCGCACGATCGAGACCGCGCGCACCGAGCTGATCCAGAAGGTCGGCGAGAACATCTCCGTGCGACGCGCACAGACGATCGAGGCGCCCGGACCGATGGGGCACTACACGCACGGCGCGCGTATCGGAGCAATCGTCGCGCTCGATGGCGGCGACAAGGAACTCGCTCGTGATATCGCGATGCATGTGGCGGCAATCAATCCGGTCTGCATCGACGAGTCCGGCGTGCCGGCCGACACGCTCGAGCGCGAAAAGCGTATCTTCACGGAGCAGGCCGAGGCGTCGGGCAAGCCGGCCGAGATCATCGAGAAGATGGTCACGGGCCGCGTCAACAAGTTCCTCAAGGA
>JANQGP010000313.1 GCA_028277265.1 Woeseiaceae bacterium
GTGGCGATTAACTGCGAACTCAATGGCGAAGAGGTGAGCCTGGACGTCGATCCAACGATGCCCCTGGCGCACGCGATCCGCGACATCGCGGGATTGACCGGTACCAAGGTCGCGTGTGGCAAAGCGCTGTGCGGCGCCTGTACCGTGCACATCGATGGCGAGCCCGTGCGGGCCTGCGTGTACCCGGTGTCTGCCGCCGCAGGGCGGAGCGTTACAACGATCGAGGGCCTGTCCGAAGACGGCAACCATCCGCTGCAGGTCGCGTGGCGCGAACTCAACGTGGCGCAATGCGGCTATTGCCAGCCCGGGCAGATCATGACGGCCGCCGCATTGCTTACGCGTACGCCGGAACCCAGCGATGACGACATCGACACGGCAATGGACGGGAACTTGTGCCGTTGCGGAACCTACACGCGAATCCGGGATGCGATTCGCCGTGCCGCGGAGGGACAGTCATGACCGGGCTTCGCAAAATCAGCCGCAGGCAGTTCCTGAAGCAAACCGGCCAGGCAGGCGGCGGGCTGGTGTTTGCGTTGACGTTTGCGACCGCGTGCCAGCCGGCCGAGCAGGCCGTCGGCCCGGCGGCCAAGACGGCTGCATCAGTGTCGCCGAACGTCTACGTCAACATCCGCAATGACGGCATCGTCGAGATCATCTGCCATCGTTCCGAAATGGGGCAGGGCATTCGAACGTCGCTGCCGCAGGTCATCGCCGACGAAATGGAGGCCGACTGGGACAGGATCGAACTCATCCAAGCGATCGGGCACGAGAAATACGCCTCGCAAAACACGGACGGCTCCACGAGTATCCGCACGCAGTTCGATCTGCTGCGCAATGCGGGTGCAACCGCGCGCGACATGATGATCGCCGCTGCTGCCGCCGAGTGGGGCGTCCCGGTCGACGAATGCTCCGCGCGCGATCATGCGGTGCACCACGAAGCCAGCGGGCGGACCGCCGGATACGGCGATCTGGTCGACACGGCGGACGGGATGCCGCAGCCCGAAAACGCCGAATTCAAGGCGCGCGAGGACTATCGATACATCGGCAAACCGATGGACACGATCGACGGAGTCGCATTTACGACCGGCACGGCCGTTTACGGCAGCGACATCGTGCTGCCCGACATGCTCTATGCATCGATCGAACGATGCCCGGCGTACGGCGGCACTGTCACCGACTACGACGACACCGCGGCCCGGCAGGTTGCCGGGGTGGTCGACGTGATTCGCCTGCCCGATCCGGTCATGCCGCCGCTATTCAATCACCAGGGCGGCGTTGCGGTGCTCGCGACGAACACGTGGGCAGCGGAGCAGGGGCGCGCCGCGCTCGAGATCGAGTGGGACCGCGGCCCGAACGCCGTGTATTCGAGCGAGCCTTACAAGGAGCAGCTGATCGCATCGGCGATGTCGCCGGGCAATGAGGTGCTGTCGCGCGGCGACGCCGATGCACCGGCTAAAACGACGCATGAGGCCGTGTACTATGCGCCGCACCTGTCGCAAGCCCCCATGGAACCCCCGGCGGCAACCGTGCGTTTCAACGAGGACGGCAGCTGCGAGGCCTGGGCCTGCACGCAGAACCCGCAGTCCGCGCGCGACACGCTCGCCGGCGTGCTGGGCATCGACAAGGAACAGGTCACGGTCAATGTGACGCTCCTTGGCGGCGGATTCGGACGCAAGTCGAAGTCGGATTTCATCGTCGAGGCGGCACTGCTTGCCCGGGAGACAGGCAAGCCCGTCAAGGTAACCTGGACACGGGAAGACGATCTGCGTCACGGCTATCTCCATTCGGTGAGTGCACAGTATTTTCGCGCCGGTATGGACGAAGACGGCAACGTGACGACGATGCTGCATCGTACGAGTTTCCCGTCGATCTCCTCGACGTTTGCGCCGGGCGTCACCGGCCCGGCGTCGATGGAACTCGGCCTCGGGGCAATCGATGCGCCCTGGAACGTGCCGAATATGCGCCTCGAGTCTTGCGATGCAATGGCTCATGTGCGCATCGGTTGGTTTCGATCCGTATGCAACGTCTGGCACGCGTTCGGCAGTTGCGGCTTCGTCGACGAACTCGCCGCGATCAGAGGCAAGGACCCGCTCGAGAATCTCGTCGAGATGATCGGCCCGCCGCGCAACATAGACCCGGCAGATGACGGCGGCGAATACTCGAACTACGGGCAAAGCCTCGAGCAGCATCCCGTGGATACGGGCAGGCTGACGGCCGTTGCGGAAAAGGTCGCGGACATGGCCGGCTGGGGACGCGATCTGCCGGAGGGTCACGGTCTCGGCATCGCCGTGCATCGGTCGTTTCTTGCCTACGTCGGCGCCGTTGCCGAAGTGAGCGTGGACGAGAACGGCGATTTTGCCGTCGACGAGATGTGGCTGTGTATCGATGCGGGCCTGGTTGTGAACCCGGATCGCGTCGTGTCGCAAATGGAGGGCGCGGCCATATTCGGCATGAGCCTCGCGCTCCACGGCGAACTCACGGCGACCGACGGCGCGGTCGACCAGGGCAACTTCGACACCTATCCTATCCTGCGCATGCACGAGACCCCCAGGGAGATTCACGTGCACATCATGGAATCGGATGCGCCGCCGGGCGGCGTCGGCGAGCCGGGCCTGCCGCCCGTTGCGCCGGCAATCGTCAACGCCTACTTTGCAGCGACGGGCACGCGCGTACGCGAGCTGCCGTTGAGGAATGCCGGGCTGACCTGAACCGGTGACCGAGGCGGTTGCAACTGAGCGGTTGTCGCAGACCATGCTCGCCTTTTTCGATGCGTACGCGGCGCGCGGCGATTCGATGACGCTCGTTACGGTGCTGTCCACGGAAGGCTCGTCGTACAGCAAGGCCGGCCATCCGTTGCTCGTCAGTGATGCCGGAGAACTGGCGGGACTCCTGTCAGGCGGGTGTCTGGAGAACCACCTTATCGAGCGTTGCGGAGAAACGCTCGAGAGTGGCGAGCCCCGGCTGATCGAATACGATCTGCGTGATGATGATGATCTGTTCGGGCTGGGCGTCGGGTGCGAGGGCGTCATGCGGGTGCTGCTCTACCCGATGTTCGCGGCCGACGACTACGCACCGGTCGGGCGCATCCGGCAGCTTCTGCGGGACCGGAATTTCGTCGATCTCGACGTTCGCTGCGGAGAATCTGCCCGGTACCTGCGCTGGATCCGGCCCGCGAGGGTGCTCGTACTCGGCGCGGGACCGGATGCCGTGCCGCTGTTGCAGATGTGCCGATCGCTCGGTTGGCGGGTCACGGTAAACGATCATCGTCCGGCCTGGATCGCGCGTGTTGCGGCTGACGAGACGACGCGCGTGTCGCAGGCCGCGCCCGGAGACCTCGGGCGCGAGGTCGACCTCGGCGATTTCGATGCCGCGATCGTCATGAGCCACAATCTCGACGCGGACTGCGATTATCTCGCGCAGCTTGCGACGACCGACATCGGCTTCGTCGGGCTGCTCGGTCCGCCACATCGTCGCGAACGCATACTCGGGAAGATCGGGCAATCGTCGTTGCTGGACAGTCGGCTGCGCAGCCCGGTGGGCATCCGAATCGGCGGCCGCGGACCCGGTGCGATTGCGCTCGAGATCACGGCTGAACTGCAAGCCTATTTCTGCGGCCTCGACAATCGACTCGCTACAGCCTCGAGGTCGGAAGGCGTATCGATATCGATCGACGCCGGTTCGAACGCTACGGTGACGACAGCCTGAGCATTGGCCTCGACGACGGCCCTGGCGCCACGATCGCCTGAGAGCACTGACAGCGCGTCGAAGTGGTCACCGCCGAACAGGGCGGGTGGACCGTTCGTACCGGCGTACGCGCTCGCGACGATCCTGCCCGGTTTGCCTCCCCATTCATCTTCAAGCGCGTGCAAGTGACCGGCCGTGATCAGCGGTTGGTCGGCCAGCATCACGACGATGGCATCCGAATCCGCGCGACATGCCCGGACGCCTGCCGCTATGCTCGTGCCGATGCCTGCCGCGTAGTCCGGGTTCAAGACCACTCGATCGGCAAGTCCTGATGCGGCGTCCGCCACCCGGGTCGCGTCCTGGCCGGTCACGAGGACCACCCGACCGTCGTAAGCCGAGTTTGCAGCCAGCAGGGCGCGCTTCAGAAGCGGGCCGTCACCGAGCGGCTGCAGCAGCTTGTTCGCGCCGAAGCGGCTCGCTCTGCCGGCGGCGAGAACGAGGGCGGCAACGGCTCCCTGACTGAACGTCATGCATCGCTCAGCGCGGCAAGCTGATCGGCCTGGTACTCGTTCGTCAACGGCTCGACGACCTGTTCGAGACCGCCTTCGAGAATCTCGTCGAGCTTGTAGAGCGTCAAGTTGATTCGGTGATCCGTCACCCGGCCCTGCGGGTAGTTGTACGTGCGAATGCGCTCGCTGCGGTCGCCCGAGCCTACCAGCAACTTGCGCTGCTGGGCCTGCTCCGACTCCTGTGCGGCAACCTGCTGGTCGAGCAGTCGCGCCTGGAGCAGTGACATCGCCCGCGCCTTGTTTTTGTGCTGCGAACGTTCATCCTGGCATTCGACCACGATGCCCGACGGCAGGTGCGTGATGCGAACGGCCGAGTCCGTCTTGTTGACGTGCTGACCGCCCGCGCCCGACGCGCGATACGTATCGATGCGCAGATCCGACGGATTGATGTCGACTTCCTCGACCTCGTCCGGCTCGGGAAGCACGGCCACGGTACATGCCGACGTGTGAATCCGGCCCTGCGATTCGGTCGCCGGCACGCGCTGCACGCGATGAGCGCCCGATTCGAACTTGAGCTTCGCGTAGATCCCGTCGCCCGTGACGCGACTGATGATCTCCTTGTAGCCGCCGTGTTCGCCTTCGCGTGCGGAGAGAATCTCGATGTGCCAGCGCGCCGTCTCGGCGTACTTCGAGTACATGCGAAACAAGTCGCCGGCGAAGATCGCGGCTTCGTCTCCGCCCGTGCCCGCGCGGATCTCGAGGTAGACGTTGCTGTCGTCGAACGGATCGGGGGGTATCAGCGCTTTCTGCAGGTCCAGCAGCAACGCCTCCCGCCGTTCTTCGAGCGAGGCGAGTTCCTCCTGGCCCATCTCGCGGACGTCCTCGTCCGCATCGTTCGCCATCTCCTCGGCCGCGGCGATGTCGTCGAGTACGCCCTCGTACTGTTGGAACGATTTCACGACCGGTTCGACGCGCGAGTACTCTTTCGACAAATCGCGAAACTGGTTCTGGTCGGCGATGACGTTAGGATCCGCAAGCAATCCCGCGATCTCCTCAAATCGATCGCGAACCGATTCCAGTTTCAGGCGAATGGAGTCCTTCATCGTCGTCAGTCGTCGAGTCCGAACAGCTTGCGCGCAGCGTCGATCAGACCGGTATTCGACGCTTCGCCGGCTTTACGCAACTCGACGCTCGGTTTGTGCAGCATCTTCTTCATCAGGGAAGCCGTCGCGAATTCGATCGCGTCCTCCGCAGACTCGCCGCGCGCCATCCGTCGACGCGCCTGCTCGGCCACCTGCTTGCGCACGACCTCATTCGCTTCGCGCAGCGTCGAGATGACGGGCGCAACCTGTTTCGATCGCTCGATCGCGGCGTAGCGCCGAATCTCGTCGTCGAGCAGGCGGTGCGCTTCGATGGCGGCCGCCTCGCGGTTGCCCTGTCCTTCGAGAATGACCTTGTCGAGATCGTCGATCGAGTAGAGGTAGAAATCGTCGAGCTCACCGGCTTCGGCTTCGATGTCACGCGGCACCGCGATGTCGACGGCAAAAATCGGTTTGCGCTTGCGCGCCTTGATTGCTGCTCCGACCTGAGCGGTCGTGATGACCGGTTCAGTCGCCGCCGTCGAAGTAAACAACAGGTCCGCTTCGGGAAGAGTCCCCTCGATTTCGGACAGGGGCAGGGCGAAGCCACCGACCTGCCCGGCCAGTTCCCGGGCCCGGTCGATGCTGCGGTTCGCCACGAACATGCGGCCGATGCCACGCTTGTTGAGGTGCTTGGCAACGAGTTCGACCGTGACGCCCGCGCCGACGAGCAGAGCCGTGTGCTTCTTGAAGCCGGCGAAGAATTGTTGCGCGAGATTCACGGCTGCCGACGCGACCGAGACCGGGCTCGCGCCGATCTCGGTATCCGTGCGTATCTTCTTCGCGACGGCGAACGTGTGCTGGAACAGCCGACTCAGATTGTTGCCGACCGTATGCGCGCTCTGCGCATCGCGGAACGCATCTTTGAGTTGCCCGAGGATTTGCGGTTCGCCGAGCACCATCGAATCGAGGCCACAAGCCACCCGGAAGATGTGTCGAATCGCTTCTTCGTCGTCGAGCGTGAACAGCGAGTCGGCGAATTCATCCCCGAGCTTGCGATCGTCGTGAAGCCAGTCCTTGAGCCGGTCGCGCCCTTCGTCTTCGCTGATGACATAGAACTCGGTGCGATTGCAGGTCGAGAGCAGTACGGCTTCATTCACGCCGTCGAGGCTCGCCAGGCGGCCAAGCGCACGCTGTACGTCGTCGCCCGAGAACACGACTTGTTCACGTATTTCGACAGGTGCCGTGTTATGGTTCAGCCCGAGGATTTGCAGCGGCATAGGTTTCAAATTGGCGCCAATTCGGCACTCAGATTCTTGCGAGTGCGTATGATAAGCGAACTGAACCACGAGTTCCTTGTCTGTGTAGCTAAGGAACGATGATTTATGCACCAGAATCCAGGATGGCTCGCGGCGCTGCTGCTGCTCCTGCTGACGGCCACCACACCCGATAACACGCTCGCAGACGACGAGGTTTCGTCCGATGCCAGCGCGTACGTGCTGCAGGCCGAGATGGCCCTGCAGCGTGAGGAATACCGGATGGCGGTGCAGGAGTACCGCAAGGCCGCCGAACTCAGCGAAGACCCCGATCTTGCGCGCCAGGCGGCGTTTGTCGGCATGACCTACGGGTTCAATCGCGAGGCGCTTGCGGCGGCAAAGCGCTGGTACAAGCTCGACAACAAGAGCAACGAGTCACGTGCCGTCCTGGCCCAGATCAGTTTCCGCGTCGGTGACGTCAAGACGGCACGACGTCACTTCGGTCACCTGCTCGACAAGAGCAGTGAACCGCCCGGCGAGAAGTTGCTCATGCTCGTCGGTTACCTGTCCGATGGCGGTGAAGCGGAGGACGCCGACAAACTGATGCGCTCGCTGGCGCGCCCGTATCCCGAATCGGCGCTGGCGCACTACGCGGTCGCGACGGTATCCCTGAGGGCAGGCGATACCGATCATGCGCTGGATCGCGTCAGCAAGTCGATTGACCTGGACCCGGAAAACCTGCGCGCCAGGCTGCTGTACGCGCGGGTCCTGCTGGCGCAGGGGGAGCACGAAAAGGCGATCGACTATGTCGCGCGGATCGTCGGCGACGACCCCGATCCGGACCCGGATGCGCGCATGGAACTCGCCGTGCTGTATATGATGGCGAACCGCGAAGACGATGCGCTGAGCCAGGTCAACCAGGTACTGCTCGAGCAGTCGGGCCGCCTCGACGCGCTGCGCATGGCCGCGATCATCAGTTTTCACCAGGGCAATCTCGATGCGTCCTGGGACGATTTCCAGGACCTGCTGGCATCCGGCCAGTACCGCATGGACGCTTTGTACTACCTCGGTCGCATCGCCGACTACCGCGACGAGAAAGACCGTGCGATACGCTTTTACAGCGAAGTCACCAACGGTTCGAATGCGATGTCGTCGCAACGCCGGGCCGCGGGTCTGCGCTACTACGAAAACGACGACCTTAAAGGCGCTCTGGCACAGCTGGACCAGTTCAAGTACCAGTCGCCGTCGAACTGGTTCGACGTCCAGCTGGCCAAGGCGAGGTTGTTGGCTGTTGCCGAGGAACACGAAGAAGCCCTGAAACTCTACGACAAGGCGCTGCACGATCGTCCCGACAGCGAGCGGGCAGCATTGAGCCGTGCCGAGCTGTTACTCAAGATGGATCGCCTCGATGAGGCTCTGGCGGGGTACGCAGACGCCGCCCGGCGTTTCCCCAAGAGTGCGCTGTCCCTGAACGCTTACGGGTATACGCTCGCCGATCGTACGGATCGTTACGTCGAGGCCGAAAAACTCATTCGCAAGGCGCTGCGCTACGAACCCGAGAGCCCGGCGATCATCGACAGCATGGGCTGGGTACTGTTCAAGCTCGGCAAATACGAAGAAGCCCTCGTTCAGCTCGAACGTGCCTACGAAGGTATGCAGGATCATGAAGTCGCGGCGCACATCGTCGAGACGCTCGTGGCGCTCGACCGTCGCGACGAGGCGCTCGAGTTCCTCGTTGAGGCTGAAGCGTTGACGCCGGACAGCCATTTTCTCGAGGACGTCAGGACGCGTCTGTTCCCTGATGAGCCCTAGAAAATGCCTCGCATTGCTCGCGGCCGCGCTGCTGCTCGGCGGCTGCGCGACCCTGCCCGAGAGCGTGTCTCTCCCCGCCATCGACTCGTGGGACACGCGTACCGAGGTGCTGGGCGCCCAGGATGACTGGCAATTCCGCGGCCGTATCGCGGTAAAGTCAGGCGACGAGGGCTTCAATGGCAAGTTCAACTGGTCACAGCGAGGGGATGCGTTCAATGCCACTGTCGGCGGCCCCCTCGGTATGGGCACCGTGCGTATCGAGGGTGACGGGCGCACCGTCGTGCTCACCGACAAGGACGGGGTCGAAACCGTTCTTCAGGACGCCGAACTCGAACTGCGATATCGCTACGGCTGGACGATCCCCGTCGGCAGCCTGCGCTACTGGGCGCTGGGTATCCCCGATCCCGCCGTACCGGCCGTTACCGACGTCGACGAAGACGGCCGCCTCCTGCGTCTCGAGCAACGCAACTGGGTCGTCGAAATCTCGCGCTACAGGGAAGGCGGCGGGCAGCAAATGCCGCGCATTTTGACGGCGACGGATCCCGATACGCGCGTGCGAATGGTCATCGACCGCTGGCTTTTCTTCGATCGTTGACAGTCACCGGACCGCGCCGCACAATTGCGCCGCACGCGTAGTCGGTTTTCTTGGGGCGTAGCCAAGTGGTAAGGCAACGGGTTTTGATCCCGTGATTCGCAGGTTCGAATCCTGCCGCCCCAGCCACCCAGAATCAGCAGGGGGTTACCGTGGATCTGGCAACAATGGCGGTCTTTTCGGGGAACGCGCACCCGCAACTCGCCCAGGATATCGCACGCTACCTTAGACTGCCTCTCGCTCGAGCTCATGTCGGCCGCTTTTCAGACGGCGAGATCAACGTCGAAATCCTCGAGAATATCCGCGGTCGCGAGACTTTCATCGTGCAGCCGACGTCTCCGCCGTCGTCGGAGAATCTCATGGAGTTGCTGGTCATGGTCGATGCGGCGCGGCGTGCATCGGCAGCACGCATCACGGCCGTCATTCCCTACTATGGCTTCGCTCGGCAGGACCGTCGCCCACGGGCCTCGCGCGTGCCGATTACGGCAAAACTCGTCGCCAAGCTGATCGCGACCGCCGGCGTCGACCGCGTGCTCACCGTCGACCTGCATGCCGACCAGATCCAGGGTTTCTTCGACATCGCGGTCGACAATGTGTACGCGTCGCCGATTTTGCTCGCCGACGTCTGGAAGCAGAAGTACAAGGAAATGGTCGTCGTCTCGCCCGACGTCGGCGGTGTCGTTCGTGCCCGGGCCCTCGCCAAACGCCTCGGCGATGCCGATCTCGCCATCATCGACAAGCGTCGTGCCCGCGCCAACCAGTCCGAGGTGATGAACATCATCGGTGAGGTCGGCGGCAAGAACTGCGTCATGATTGATGACATGGTCGATACGGCCGGCACGCTGTGCTACGCGGCGAGCGCGCTCAAGGACCAGGGCGCCGTCACCGTTGCCGGCTACATTACCCACCCCGTCCTGTCCGGCCCGGCGGTGTCACGCATTGCCGAATCGGCGCTCGACGAGATCGTCGTCACCGACACGATCCCGCTCAACGAGGCTGCACAGGCGTGCGAAAAGATCCGGCAACTGTCGGTGGCTGAAATGCTTGCCGAGACCATGCGCCGCATCAGCAACGAAGAGTCGGTCTCGAGCCTCTACGTCGATTAGCACCATTGGAAGGGGATGTCCCCCCTTCTAATACGTGTGCCATTCGGTTAAGATGCGCCGCCCCGCAGCGATTGGTCGCGATTTCTGCGGGGTTTGCAGCTGACAAAAGCTCAGCAAAATCAATCAGATATGGAGAGTAGTCATGAGTGACGATTTCGATCTGATTGCGGACATCCGTGAAGACCGGGGGAAAGGTGCGAGCCGCCGCCTGCGTCACCAGGGTTTGGTACC
>JANQGP010000402.1 GCA_028277265.1 Woeseiaceae bacterium
GTACCGCTCTTCGAGGTACTGGCAGATCGCGGTGACTTCGCTCAGGCAGCTGCCGTCATCGAGTTGCAGGACCGGTACGACGCAGTCGGGATTCAACTCACGGAATGCGTCGCTGAATTGTTCGCCGCTGCCGAGATCGACCTGCACGGTCTCGATATCGATGCCTTTCTCGGCGATGAAGATGCGCACACGACGCGGGCTCGGCGCCGTCCTGCAGTCATAGAACTTCATCTACTGTTCCTTCGCTTGTGCGGCCCGGAAAACGGTCCCGGAATCCTGGTTGAACAGCAGCGCCCTGGCCGCTTCGTTGCGCGCCTCGTCGCGGCGCCAGTCCTTGCCGAGGTTCACTCCGGCCTGTACGCCTGGACGCTGCTTCAGCGTGTCGAACCAGCGCCTGACCCCGGGAAACCTGTCCAGATCGTTGCCCAGCCGGCGATACGGCAATACCCATGGAAAGCTGGCGAAGTCGGCGATCGAGAGGCCGCCTGCCAGAAAGTCCCTGTCACGGAGCCGAACCTCCATGACCGCAAGCAGCCGATCGTACTCGTCGGCGTATCGCTTTCGCGAGTAGTCGTGATCCCCCCTGGCGTAATTGACGAAATGGCTGAGCTGGCCGGCCATCGGGCCGAGCCCGGCAGCCTGCCAGAAGAGCCATTGCAGCGTCTCGTAGCGCGCGGCCGCCTCCACCGGCAGAAACCGGCCACTCTTCTCGGCCAGGTATATCAGGATCGCGCCACCCTCGAATACAGACTGGCCCGTGTCGTGATCGACGATGGCCGGCATCCGGTTGTTGGGGCTGATCGCGAGAAACTCCGGCGCGAACTGGTCGCCCGCACCGATGTCGACGCGCCTGACCCGGTAGTCGAGCCCGCACTCCTCGAGCATGGTCGATACCTTGTGCCCGTTCGGCGTTGGCCAGTAGTAGAGATCAATCATGCTGTCTCACCAGGCGAAACCGGCATTGAGGCTGATTTGCCTGCCTGCTGCCGGCGTCCCCGGGAACGTCTGAAACTCGCTGTCGGTCAGATTGTCGGCAACCAGTGCGAGACTCAGTCCACGCGCGGAGTCGCCGGTCCAGACGAACGACATCGAGGCCAGGTAGGTCTGGTCGTCACCGACGCGCAACGGGTTCTCTTCCTGGCGTCGGTACTCGTTGTCGAGGCGCACCTCGAAACCGTCGGCAAAACGGTAACGCAGTGCGAGCGTCGCCCGGTGGCGTGCAAAATTCAGCGCGTAGAAACTCGCGTCGACCTGCGCGCTGCCGTAATCCGCATCCTTGTCGAGCCAGGTGTAGCCGGCAGCGACGTCGAGATTGGCCCACTGATGCGTGATGAACATCTCGACGCCGATGACGTCGATATCGACCGCGTTTGCCTGGCGAGCGAACGGCGCGCCGGTCGAATAAGTCCAGTCGACCAGGTCATCGTCTTCGCGACCGAAAACGGTCGCTCGCGCCTGCCACTGGCCGGTATCCCGGGCGATGGACGCGGACAATTGCCGCGCCGTTTCGCGCCCGAGGGACGCGTTGCCGCCGAACAGGCCGGAAGGATTCGATTTCAACGCCGTGTAGCCCGGCACCTGCGTGGTCTGCGCATACTCGAGCGACAGGCTCGTCGTGCCCGATGGATCGGTCCGCTCGAGGCTGACACCGAGCATCGGCGACACCTCATCGCTGTCGCGGTTGCTGTAGTCCACGGTCGCGCCGAATCGCCAGACGAGGACACTCCCGTTACCCAGTGCCACGTCGACGGAGGGCACGATAGTCAATGTCGCGTAGCTACGATCGTCGAAGGGACCGTTGGTCAGATCCGTCGAGCACACGAGCTCGTCGCCGGTCAGCTGACCGCCATAGCGCCAGTTGATGCGGCCCGTTCGCCGCGAGCCCTGAAACCCGATCGCCATGACCCGCGTTTCGTGTTCGAACGAGCCCGGCGTGCCGGTTTCGAAGTCGGTTCGATTGAAGTCGTAGTCGTCCTCGAGCCGCCGGTAGAAACCACCGTACTCGAACCAGCCGCTTGCCGATTCGCGACGCTGGTTGAACAACAGAAAGGTCGTCTGCGTATCATCGGTTTCCGGCAACGACGCGAACCCGGTGTAAGCGCCGGGCCAGCCATAGAACTTGTCCTGGTAGCTCGCGATGAGATCGGATTGCACACCGTCACCTTCCCACTGAAGCTGCGCGTTCACACGGGTGAATTCATGATCGCCGAATTCGACCGTCCCGTCGCCGTCGGAACGCGCCGCAGATACCTGGAAGCCAATGCCGTCGTCGGGCGCTCTGGCGTATCGAATCGCCTGGAAATTCAGGTCGTCGGTGCCGAACCCGAGATTCGCGTGTCCGCCGGACTCGATGCGGCCAATGCCGTAAGTCACGGTCGCAATCGCCGAGTTGAACCCTTCCACGGCATTGTCGATGCCCTTGTAGATGGCGGGCGTCGTCAACACCGCGGGATCGATCGGCAGCTCGGCAACGTAGTGGCCGGTCTGCGGATCCATGACGGTGACCGCCCCGACCTTGAAACCCGTGTTCTCGAAGACGCCGCCGCGTACCGTGACATCGGACTGTCCTTCGGCGATGCCGCGCGACTGCAGCTCGGTCAGCGGATCGAAACGCAGCGCAGTCGCCGGCGACGCGTAGGTTCCGGCAGGCCGGGTATTCGCGACGCGACGCGCGCTAACGGTGATTTCGGTGATTTCATCGTCGGCTCCATCGTGCTCGTCGGCCAGTGACGGCGACGAACCCAGGAACGCGACGGGCAGACTCGCTGTGAGCGCTGCCGAAAGCGTGTGTTTCAGCATCAGGAGAGATCCCGCGTTGGTCAGCTTTGTTGTTGTATCACGTCTCCGCCGGGTTGCGCGCGGGCAACCAGGGCGGCAAATGCAACGCCAGGTACGTACGGCAGAGCGTTTCGGCCTCGGCCAGGCGCTGTTCGCTGATGTGTCCGTCTGAACGAACCGCATCGGCGAAGGTGATATCGCAAATCTGCGTGAAGAACGCAAGCTTTCCAAGCCAATCGTCAATCTCGGGAATGACGAAATAGCGATCGAAGATGTCCGAGAGGCAGCGACTCATGGACAGCACGGCCGAATCGTAACTCGCCGGCGTCGTCGACCGAATGCGCGGCAATACGCGCATCGTATCCGAGGTCTCGCGCCAGTAGGCGGCGCCCCGGCGAACGATGAAGTCCGACAGCTGCGCCCAGTCCGCAGGCGGTGCCCCGGGGTCGCTCGAATCCAGGTAGCCGACGAAATTGTTGATCCACTCGGTCCCGAGGTCCTGGAGCAGGTCGTCGATGCCGATGTAGATGCGGTAGGCCGATCCGCGCGAGACGCCGGCCGCTTCGAAAACATCGCTGAATTTGAGCGGTGACCCGTCTCTTTCGAGCAGCAGCCGTTCCGCCTCCGCAAGAAGCTTGCGGCGGTTGGCCTTGCCTCGCGAACGGAGTCTCGGAATGCGCTCTTGGGATCGATTCATAGTGGATTTATTCTAGCGAATGGCCTTGCGAAATTGCCCCGCGGGAGCCCGCAAAGGTGTAACGATTTGTAAGCGTTACGCCGGGAGACCCGGATGCGCGTCACAGCGTCGCGGCGGCTTCCCTGCTAGTTTGAGGGGTATGAAAGGCCGAATCCTGTTGTCGCTGTTCGCACTGCCGTTCGCCGCTGTCGGCGCATGGATGACGTGGTCGGTCGGCAGCACACTGGTCCAGGCGTGGCAGATGAGCGACTGGGTGCGGGTCGAAGCCAGCCTGCAGTCGGGCGGCTACGACGCCCATTCCGGTGACTCCACGACCTACGAGGCCTTTGCCGAGTACACGTATACCTGGGACGGGCAGGACTACTCCGGCAGCCGGGTCACGATCAGCTCCGGTGCCGACAACATCGGCGATTATCAGGAGGAGACCGGGCGGGAACTGCAGTATGCGGCCAACAACGGCGAGTCGGTCACCGCCTACGTGAACCCGGACAACCCCGCGGAGTCGATTCTCGACCCCGGCATCCGTTGGGGCCTGCTCGGATTCAAGATGATCTTCGTGGTGGTCTTTGGCGGCGTCGGGTTCGGCCTGCTGATCGCGACGTTCAGGTCATCGCCGGAGAAAGACGACGCGGATCCGGCATACGCGGACACGCCGTGGCTCGTGAACGACGGCTGGCAGACCAACGAGATTCGCTCTGCGTCGAGGTCCGCGATGTGGGGTGCGTGGGCCTTCGCAGTCTTCTGGAATGCGATCTCGTCGTTTATCCCGTTTGTCCTTGTCGGAGAACTCGAGGATGGCAACTACATTGCGCTGGTCGGCTTGCTGTTCCCGCTCGTCGGGATCGGGCTGCTCGCCTGGGCGGTGCGGCGCACGCTCGAGTGGAGGCGCTTCGGCCCGTCCCCGGTGGTGCTCGATCCGTTCCCGGGATCAATCGGCGGCCATGTAGGAGGCACGATCGACCTCAACCTGCCTTACGATCCGCAGACCGAGTTCAGGCTCACGCTGACGAACATCAACAGCTATATGTCCGGCAGTGGCGACGATCGCAGTCGCCGGGAGAAGGCCCGATGGCAGGACGCGATCATCGCCCACGCGGAGCGCGGCAGCCGGGGCACACGGCTCACGTTTCGTTTCGATGTGCCCGAAGACCTGCGCCCGTCGGACGCCGAACGGGGTGACAACTACAATCTCTGGCGCCTCAACCTCGCGGCCGATCTGCCGGGCACGGACCTCGACCGTGACTATGACCTGCCGGTGTACGCCACGGCAGAGGAGTCGCGTTTTCTGCGAGGCTATGCCATCGAACGCGCAAAGGCCGCGCAAAGCACGTCCGACCTCCAGGCGGTGCGCAGGCTCGTCAACCTGAGCCACGAGTCGACCGGCAAACGACTCCTGTTCCCGATGGGCCGGTTTTTCGCGGGACCGCTCGGCGGCATGCTGGTCGGGGGAGTTTTCGCCGGGGTTGGCTGGTTCCTGTTTGTGCACGCGGAAGCGCGAGTCTTCGGTAGCGTTTTTGGGAGCATCGGCGCGCTGCTTGCACTTGCGTTCTTCTACATGATGTTCAACTCGCTCGAGGTGCGGCAAACGACATCAGGATTGCGGACCGTTCGTCGCCTGCTCGGCATACCGATCGGGAAGATCGAGCTGGCCAGGTCCGAGATCCGGACGCTAATGAAGAAATCCACGATGCAGTCGCAGTCGGGCGGCAAACACACCGTGTACTACAGCATCTATGCCATCGATCGCTCGGGTAAGGAACACGTGCTCGGCGACGGCTTCAGGGGAGAAAGCCAGGCCGACGCGGCGCTCGAGCTGATCGGCAGGGAGTTCGGGATCCGGATCGAGGAGGAAGACCCGCTCGGGCCCGGGGTTCCGGCGCAGCAATAAAAAAGCCGCACCCGAAGGTGCGGCTTTTCGAATTAAGATCCTGGCGGTGTCCTACTCTCACATGGGGAGACCCCACACTACCATCGGCGCTGAGCGTTTTCACTTCCGAGTTCGAAATGGGATCGGGTGGTTCCCACTCGCTATTGCCGCCAGGAAAACTGGTTCGGGAGAAAACGGGGGACAGTGACCTTTTCTCAAGGAACCGTCCTCCTTCTCCCATCAGAGAAAAGGTCACTGTCCCCTTTTCTCCGGGAATAAACACAATCTGGAAAATTTCTGACTATCCGAGAATTCGTTTCAAGCGTCGCATGCCATGTCACGCGCCGCGTTCTTGCCAGAACGCTTTGGCGTTATATGATCAAGCCTCACGTGCAATTAGTACTGGTTAGCTTCATCCATTACTGAACTTCCACACCCAGCCTATCAACCTCGTAGTC
>JANQGP010000464.1 GCA_028277265.1 Woeseiaceae bacterium
ACAGGCCGGCGCGGCCGCACGCGTTTTCGTCGATGGCCTCGAGGAACCTGTCGACGGGCGGGTAAGGTGGGTCGCCAGTGAGGCCGCGTTCACGCCCTACTTCGCGTTGACCGAGCGCGATCGCGGCAGGCTGACTTACGTCGCCAAGATCGACTTCAGGAGGAACGGCGGCCGCCTGCCCGACGGCGTGCCGGTCGAAGTCGAATTCGTAACCGACTGAGGTCATCGATGTCCGGCGAATTCGCAATCGAAGCACACGGTCTGTCGAAACACTTCGGCGACCTCAAGGCGGTCAGCCATCTCGATCTCAAGGTGCCGCGCGGCCAGATCTACGGCTTCCTGGGGCCCAACGGTTCGGGAAAGTCGACGACGATTCGCATGCTCTGCGGCCTGCTCACGCCAACCGAAGGATCCGCCACGGTGCTCGGGACCGAGGTCCCGGGCAAGGCACACGACCTGAAGCCGAAGATCGGCTACATGACACAGAAATTCTCGCTGTTCGGCGACATGACGGTGCTCGAGAACCTGCAGTTCATCGCCGAGATCTACTCGTTTCCGACGGCAGACCGCGCCGCCCGGATCGACGAACTGCTGGAGAAATACGACCTCGTCGGGCAGCGCCGGCAGCTCGCCGGAACGATGAGCGGCGGCCAGAAGCAGCGTCTCGCCCTCGCCTGTGCCGTGCTGCACCGCCCCGAGCTGTTGCTGCTCGACGAACCGACGAGCGCGGTCGACCCGCAGAGTCGACGCGACTTCTGGGCCAACCTGTTTCGACTCGCCGAGAGCGGCACGACGATCATGGTGTCGACGCATTACATGGACGAGGCCGAACGATGCCATCGTCTCGCGATCCTCGATCGCGGCGTCAAAGTTGCCGACGGCACGCCGCAACAGCTGCAGGCGACAACCGGCATGCACATCGTCGAGGTGCTTGCCGAGGATCCCTACCGTGCCCAGGAAGCGCTCGACCGTGCCGAGCACGTTGCAAGCGTCACGCAGCTCGGCATCCGACTTCGCGTACTGATCCCCGAGCAGCTTCAGGATCCGGCCGCCCTCGTACGGGACCATCTCGAAAGTAGTGGCGTTGTGGCGGAAGTCCGCCTGACCACGGCCTCGCTCGAAGACGTCTTCGTCGCCGTGACGATGCCGGCAACGGAGGAAGCACCGTGAAGTCGTTGCACCGCCTGTTGGCCATCACCAAGAAGGAGGTACGTCAGCTGCGCCGCGATCGGCTGACCTTCGGCATGATCGTCGGGATTCCCGTGATCCAGCTGCTGTTGTTCGGGTATGCGATCAACACGGACGTCCGCAATCTCAGCACGGCGATCGCCGATCAGGCCGACACGCACCTGTCCCGCCAGTTCGTCTCCGAGCTGCGCGAAACCCAGGTCGTCAATATCATCCGCCGGGTCGATACGCCCGACGCGCTGGTCGAGTTGCTGCGCCGCGGCGAGATCTCGGTCGCCGTCGTGATACCGCCGGATTTCGAGCGCCGTGTCATCGATCCCGATCGCGCTGCCGTGCACCTGCTCGTCGACGGCAGCGACCCGACGATCTCGGGCGTCGCCCGGCAACTGCAGGCCATGCCGATTGCGTTCGACACGAGCGTCCGGCCCGGGCGCCGCGACAATATCGAGGTGCGCGCCTACTACAACCCGGAGCGACGTACGCCGGTCAACGTCATTCCGGGGCTCATGGGTATCATTCTGACGCTGACGATGATGCTGTTCACCGCCGTGGCCATCGTGCGCGAGCGCGAACGCGGCAATCTCGAGCTCCTGATCAATACGCCGGTCAGCCCGGCCGAACTGATGGTCGGCAAGGTCATTCCTTACATTGTGATCGGTATGATTCAGCTCGCGCTGATCCTGTTGGTCGGCGACCTGCTGTTCGACGTGCCGATGCGCGGCAGCCTGGCCGATCTGTACCTCGCCGCCGCGGCCTTCATCGCCGCCAACCTGTCGCTCGGTCTGTTCATATCCACGGCGGCGCGCACCCAGTTCCAGGCGATGCAAATGACGTTTTTCGTGCTCCTGCCCTCGATCCTGCTGTCGGGATTCGTTTTCCCGTTTGACGGCATGCCGCCGTTCGCACGCTACCTGGGCGAAATCCTGCCGACAACGCATTTCATCCGTTTGACGCGCGGCATCATGCTGCGAGATGCGACGCTGCTGGAGCTGTACCCCGAGTTGATCGCTCTGGGGGCGTTCACCGCCGTCGCACTCACCGCCGCCGCCCTGCGCTTCACCAAACGTCTCGACTGAAGCGGCACAACCCGGCCGTTTTCGATCGCCGGGGCTCGCAAATTGGCTCCCAATCTGGTCCAATTTGCGCCCATGGCCGCACAATCAGAACAAACTCCGACCGTATTCATCGTTGACGACGACGCCGCGATCCGCTTCGCGATGCAGGCGCTGATGGATTCGGTCAACCTGAACCACGAGATCTTCGCATCCGCCGACGAGTTCCTCGAGAAGACCGTCGAGCAGCGGCCGGGTTGCCTCGTCCTCGACATCCGTATGCCCGGTCTGGGCGGTCTCGAATTGCAGGAAGAGCTGATCAGGCGCGGCAACACGCTGCCGATCATCTTCATCACGGGGCACGGCGACGTGCCGATGGCCGTCGAGGCGATGCAGAAAGGCGCGGTCGATTTCATCCAGAAACCGTTCCGCGACCAGGAATTGCTGGATCGCATTCGCGAAGCGCTCGCGACCGACGAAGAACGCCGCGAAGAACAGCAGGCGCATGCGGAAGTTGCCGCCCGGCTCGCGCGCCTCACCAATCGCGAGCGCGAGGTCTTCGACCTCGTGGTCACGGGCAAACCGAACAAGGTCATCGCCTATGAGCTGGGCGTGAGTCAACGCACGGTCGAGATCCACCGTGCCCGTGTCATGGAGAAGATGCAGGCGAGATCACTGGCCGATCTCGTCAAGATGCATATGACTGCCTGATCAGTGCGAGTGCCGGCGCCGCCGCTCGTCGAATTCGGCACACTCGATGCATTCCTCAGCATACGGATACGCTTCCAGGCGTCCTGCGTTTATCTCGAGGCCGCATTCCACGCAGATGCCGTATTCACCGGCGTCCATTCTCCGTAGCGCCGCAGATATCTTTGCGAGTTCCTCGCGTGCTTCATTGCCCAGCGCGTCGACGACCTCGTTGTCCTCGAGCTGCTTGGCGCGCTCCTTCGAATCGGCTTCGTAGCCACGACGCAGGTTGGCGTGGATCCTCTCCAGCCGGATCGTCAGTTCCTCTTTCTTGCTCTCGAGCGCTTTTCTGAGTCGCTCGTCACTGGCGCCAGGCATCCTCAACTCCTCGCGTTACCTGCTCCATACTCTAAGCCGCGGGGACCGTATTTAGTAATCAGTATAAGCACTTACGAAGCCATAGGTAGATTCCGACAGGCGCTAAGCAACACAGCTTATGGAATGCACTAAACGTCCGCGTATTCTCTAATTGAACCTCGGATGAGCCTAACGATGCGGTGTCGGGTGAACCCATGAACGAATTCAAGAAGATACTGGCCGTTGTCGATCCGACAGTTGTGGATCAACCCGCGGTCCAGCGCGCCGGGTGGCTGGCCAGGGCCAGTGGCGCCGAACTTGAACTCCTCGTCTGCTACTACAACGAGTATCTGAGCGGCGATCGCCTGTTCGACTCGCCGTCGCTCGAGAAGGCGCGGGACGAAGTCATCGAGAACCACGAGAAGCACCTCGAGACACTGGCGGAACCGCTGCGTGCCGGCGGCATCGTCGTCAAGACCAGCGCCGTCTGGGACCATCCGTTGTACGAAGGTATCGTACGGCATGCCGTTGAGACCGGCGCGGACATGGTCATCAAGGACACGCACCATCACTCGGCCGTGACACGGGCGTTGCTGACCAACACGGACTGGAACCTCATTCGTACGTGTCCGATGCCGCTTTGGCTGGTCAAGCCCAGGGACATGGCAGACGAGCCCGTGTTCGTTGCGGCGATCGATCCGATGCATCAGCACGACAAGCCGGCTGCACTCGACGATGAGATCCTGCATGTCAGCAAGGACGTCGCCGCGAAAGTCGGCGGTGACGTGCATGCGTTCCATGCTTATGACCCGCGTATTGCTGTCGCAACCGCGACGGCCAATGCGTACATCCCGGTCTCGCTGCCTTTCGACGAGATCGAGCAGCAAATGCACGAGGATCATCAAAAACGCTTCAACGAGATTACGCAGTTCCACAAGGTCGAGGACGACAAGGCACATCTCGTCGCCGGGCTGACCCACGAAGAACTGCCGCTGATCGCCGACAAGCTGAAGGCCGACGTGGTCGTCATGGGCGCCGTTGCGAGGAATCGCTGGAAACGCCTGTTCATCGGCGCCACGGCCGAGCGCACGCTCGAGGATCTGCCGTGCGATCTGCTGATCATCAAACCGGACTGGTTCCAGACGCCGGTGGAGATGTCCAATCACGAAGCCGCTTGACGCCTACCAGGGTTGTACACGGCAACGAGGGGCAGCCACAACGCTGCCCCTTTTTATTAAGGGACGGTATACCTGTTTTGATTGCGACCTATAGGCCCGGCAACAGCGAGAGAAACAGGTATACCGTCCCTTAAATAAAACGAGACCGGGTCGGGGACCCGGCCTCGCCGTTACAGCTATCTACTGCGCTCTAGTAGTTGGCTGTCAACACGCTGACTGTGACGAAAAAAGCGGGCGTCGAACATAGGTAGATTGCCGTATCCACGGACCCTCAATCGAGCGGTACCTCGCCGGTCTTCACAGCGTGCCGTGCTGCCGTCAGCAGCCGGTTCGTATCGATCGGCTTGCACATCAGCGTGCAGTTGTCGAGCAGGCGTGCATCCTTGACGACTTTCGACGTATCACCGCTGACGATGAACGCCGGGATCTCGCGGTCGAAATGCTCGCGGATGACGCTCACGGCCTCGACGCCCGTCGAGCCGTCGAGCAGATGGAAATCGGAGATGAGCAATGCCGGCGTTTCCTCGACCTGCTCCAGCAGGGTCCGCGTTTCGGACGCCGATGCCGCCATTGCCACACGGTAACCTTCGGCCTCCAGCAACAGTCCCCACGCGTTCGCGACGTTGGCGTCATCCTCGACCAGGATGACGAGTCCGGACCCCGACCCATGCGGCGTCTCGGTTTCGACCTCCTCCCCGATGTCCTGGCCCCTGACGCCAGCAACAGTCGGCAGGGATATGCTGAAACAGCTGCCCTTGCCGAGCTGCGACTCGACGTGCAGCCGGAGCCCCAGCAATTCGGACAGCCGCTTGACGATCGCGAGACCGAGACCGAAACCCTCCTTGCTCGCACCGGGCGTCTTGCACTGGTGAAACTCCCTGAAGATTTCGTCGAGCTGATCGTCGGCGATGCCGATCCCGGTATCGACGACCTTGAGCGTGAACGTGCCCTCGGCCTCCTCACACTCGATTCTGACCGAGCCTTCGTCCGTGTAGCGGATCGCATTCGACACGAAGTTCTGGATAATCTCGTCGAGCAGATTCGGGTCGCTGTCGATCACCGCCGAACTGGACCCGGCGGAAAACTCCAGGCCCGCATGCTGCGCCTGGCGGGCGAATTCGTCG
>JANQGP010000022.1 GCA_028277265.1 Woeseiaceae bacterium
GACTTAGAAGGAAATTTACGTGCTTTTCGGCAACAAACAACAGCCATTGCTGGGCCTCGATATCACGACCTCGTCGGTCAAGTTGATAGAGCTCTCGCAAAGCGGGAAGCGCTATCGTGTCGAGTCCTATTCGGCAGAGCCTACTCCGCCCAGTTCGGTGAGCGAAAAAGCCATCGTCGATGCCAAGGCCGTCGGCGAGGCGATTCGCCGCGCCGTAAAGCGTGCCGGGGCCAAGGCAACCGAAGTGGCCGTCGCAATTTCCGGCGATGCGGCCATCACCAAAGTCATCCAGATGGACTCGAGGCTCTCGGAACGTGACCTCGAAGGTCAGGTCGAGATCCAGGCAGACCAGTACATCCCGTTTCCGATGGAAGAAGTCAGCTTCGACTTCGAAGTCATCGGTCCGAACGACAAGGATCCCGAACTCATGGACGTGCTGCTCGTTGCAACGCGTACCGAGAACGTCGAGCAACGCCAGGCCGCCGTCAACGCCGCCGGCCTCGGCACGCAGATCGTCGACGTCGAGGCGTTCGCGCTCGAGAATGCCTGTCGGCTGCTGAGTCACCAGATTCCCGACGGTGGCATGGGCCAGTCCGTTGCCGTCGTCGACATCGGTGCCTCCAGCACGACGTTCAGCGTGTTGCAGGACCTCAAGGTCATCTACACGCGTGACTTCAACTTCGGCGGCCAGCAGCTGACCGAGGAGATCATGCGCACCTACGGTCTGTCGATGGAAGACGCGGGCCGCGCCAAGAAGCAGGGTGGCCTGCCGTCGAACTACCAGCCCGAGGTTCTCGAGCCGTTCATCGACGACATGACCCAGCAGGTCAGCCGTTCGCTGCAGTTCTACCTGGCCTCGGGCGGCGGCCGCGAGCAGCCGGACATGATCCTGGTTTGCGGCGGTTGCGCCAATATCCCGGGTATCTCCGACGTGATCTCGAGCCGCGTGGGTATTCCGACCGAAGTCGGCGACCCGCTCGGCCAAATGAAGATTTCATCCAAGGCAAAATCACAGGGCGTGACCAAGGATGCGACAGCACTACTTACGGCCTGCGGTCTCGCACTGAGGAGTTTTGACTGATGCCCAGTATTAATCTACTCCCGTGGCGCGAGGCGGAACGCAAGAAACGCCAGCGAGATTTCGGAGTCGCGACCGGCGGCGCCGTCGTCGCGGGAATCGCCGTCGTCATGCTGACGATGCTCGTCTATTCGCAGATGATCTCGGGCCAGCAGTCGCGTAACCAGCGTCTGACCGACGAGATCGTCGAGCTCGAGAAGAGCATCGAGGAAATCGATGATCTCGAGCGTCAGAAAGAACGCATGCTGGCGCGCATGGAAATCATCGAACAGCTCCAGAAGAGCCGTCCCGAGATCGTGCATCTCTTCGATGAGATCGTTCGCCAGTTGCCGGAGGGTGTCTACCTGACCGGTATGAGACAGACGGGCAGCCGCGTCGAGATTCGCGGTGTCGCGCAGTCGAGCACGCGCGTCTCCGCGCTGATGCGCCGGATCGACGCCTCGGACTGGATGGATGACCCCGAGGTCGAGCGTGTCGAGACCCGGCAATCCGGCACGTCGCGACAGTCCGAGTTCGTCGTCTACCTGAAGCAAAAGCGTTCGGATTCTGAGGAGGAGAGTTGATGAACCTCGTTGAAGAACTTCAGAGCCTGGATGTAAATGACGTCGGCCGCTGGCCGCTTGCTTTCCGCGTTGCGGTGATCTCACTGGTCTTCCTCATCGTGACGGGCGTCGGAATCTGGTTCTTTATCGTCGAGGACAGGCATCCGCAGCTCGAGCGTGCGCAACAGGAAGAAGTGGATCTGCGTGCGACGTTCGAGAACAAGCAGAAGAAAGCCGCCAACTACGACGCTTATAAGGACCAGCTGGCCGAAATCGAGCAGTCGTTCGGCACGATGCTGCGACAGCTGCCCGGCGAGACGGAGATTCCAAGCCTGATCGTCGACATCTCCCAGACCGGTCTCGCAGCGGGCCTGCAGGAGAGGCTGTTCGTTCCACAGGCAGAGGTTCCACGCGACTTCTACGCCGAGAAGCCGATCAAGATTCGCCTCGCGGGCGGCTATCACGAGATCGGCAACTTCGTCAGCGGCATCGCCGCGCTGCCGCGTATCGTGACCTTGCACGACATCACGATTACGCCGGAGAACTCGGACACGTTCGACAGCCTGAGCATGGAAGTCACGGCGAAGACGTATCGCTACATCGACGAGGAGGCTGACTGATAATGCGCGCTTCCCTTATCAACTACGGCCTGATATTGGTCATGGCTTTCGGCGTCGCGGCCTGCGGCGGCGATCATGACGACCTCGACCAGTACATCAATGAAGTCAAGGCGCGACCGGGCGGGCGTATCGAGCCGTTGCCCGAGATCACGCCTTACGGAGCATTCACATACATTGCCGACGTGCAGGGCTTGCGCTCGCCGTTCGTGCCCGATACGCCGCAGGCGACGGGTGGGGCGGTCGGTGGTACGCGTCCGGATCCCGACCGCAGCCGCGAATACCTCGAGGGCTTCCCGCTGGACACGCTTAGCATGGTCGGCACCCTGTTTATCGGCGACACGCAGTACGGTCTCGTGCAGAGCGCAACCGATGGCCTGATTCATCGCGTTGTGCCGGGCAACTACATGGGCCAGAACGACGGCCGAATCACCGCAATCACGGATTCAGAAATCACACTGGTGGAAATCATTTCTGACGGTATTGGCGGCTACATCGAAAGAGATGCTGCTGTCGGTCTATCCGACTGACGCCTGAATGGAACTGGGAGTAATTGGAATGATGCTCAAATCAATACGGACGGCGAAACGTCGCTTTGCGACGTTGGCCGCAGTGGCACAGGCAGCCATGCTGCTCTTCTGGGGGGCTTCGGCCGGCGCCCAGGACGGCAACACGCTGCAGGACATTCAGGTGCAGAGTCTGCCCGGCGATCGCGTCGAGCTGAGGTTGGTCATGAGTGACACGGCTCCCGAGCCCTTGGCATTCACGATCGACAACCCTGCGCGCATCGCACTCGATCTTGCCGACACGAGCCTGGGTATGACGTCGCGACGTCGCGACGTAAACCTCGGGCCGCTCGACACGGTGCTGACGGCAGAGGCAAACGGCCGTACGCGTGTCGTGCTGAACCTCGGCACGATGGTCGAGTACGACACTCGCCGCAGCGGTAACACGGTTATCGTCACTCTCGGTGACGGAGACGACTACAGCGCAGGTACCACCCAGTTCGCCAGTGCGCCGACGTCTGAAACGCGTTCCTATGCTGCTCCCGGTAGCCGCGCGATTTCCGCGGTCGACTTCCGCCGCACCCGCGACGGAGGCGGCCGCGTCATCGTCAACCTGACCGATCCGTCGACGCCCGTCGACATTCGCCAGGAAGGCGGTCGCGTCGTAGCCGTGTTCAAGGACACGAGCCTGCCGGCCAACCTGATGCGTCGTCTCGACGTCAACGACTTTGCCACGCCGGTGACGACGGTCGACACGCTTCGCACGAACATGGATACCCGTATCGTGATTTCGGCTGACGGCAAGTATGAGCAGCTTGCTTACCAGTCGGACAACGAGTTCACGATCGAAATCAACCCGGCGCCGGAGCAAACCGATGCCGAGTCCAGCCTGTTCTCGGAGACCAAGGAATACGAGGGTCAGCGCCTGACGCTGAACTTCCAGGACATCGAAACGCGCGCGGTGCTGCAGTTGCTGGCAGAGACCTCGGGTAAGAACATCGTCGTGTCCGACACGGTGCAGGGCAACGTCACGCTGCGTCTGCGCAACGTGCCGTGGGACCAGGCGCTCGACATCGTCATGACGACGAAGGGCCTCGACATGCGCCAGAACGGCAACGTGATAATGGTCGCGCCGGCTGAAGAAATCGCCGCCCGCGAGACCGCCGATCTCGAAGCGCAGCTTGCGATCGCCGAGCTCGAGCCAGTCTATTCGGAGTTCCTGCAGGTCAACTACGCGAAGGCATCGGACCTCGCGGACCTGATCACCGGTTCCGAAGGCGGTTCGATGCTGTCGGAGCGAGGCACCCTCGCCGTCGACGAGCGCACCAACACGCTGCTCATCCAGGACACGGCCGAGCGTTTGCAGGATGTTCGCCGCATGGTTCGCACGCTCGATATCCCGATCAAACAGGTGCTCATAGAGTCGCGCATCGTCATCGTCAACGACGATTACAGCCGCGAGCTCGGTGTCCGCTTCGGTGTAACGACCTGGAACAGGCCTGGCTCCGGCGGCCTGCACACGCTGTCCGGAACGACAGAGAGTACCTCGAATACGATCGGCACGTTTCTTGACAACCTCTCTGATGACGACCCGACCAACGACGGCAGGTTCGAAATCCCGACAGTTGGGAATAACGTAAATCTGCCAGTTGCGAACCCTGCAGGTCGCATAGCGCTGGCAATTCTCGAAGACGACTACCTGGTCGATCTTGAACTCTCGGCCGTCGAAGCCGAAGGCCTCGGTGAGATCGTTTCGACGCCGCGCGTCATTACGGCGAACCAGAAGGAAGCCTCGATCAAGCAGGGCGTGGAGATTCCGTACCAGCAGTCGGCGTCCTCGGGCGCCACGACGATTCAGTTCAAGGAAGCCGTTCTCGAGCTGACCGTGACACCGCAGATCACGCCGGACAACAACATCATCATGGACCTCACGGTCCACAAGGACAGCGTCGGCGAGATCATCTCGACGGGCGGCCTCGGTGGCACCGTGCCGAGTATCGACACGCGCTCGGTCGAGACACAGGTGCTCGTTGCCGACGGCCAGACGGTTGTTCTCGGCGGTATCTACGAGACCGAGCGACGCGAGACGATCAACAAGGTTCCGCTCCTCGGTGACATCCCCGTGGCCGGCAACCTGTTCAAGAGCCGGCAGCGCACGGACAACAAGGCCGAGCTGCTGATCTTCGTCACGCCGCGCATCCTTGAGGAAGGCTCCAGCATTTACTAAGCTGGCGCACCCCAGGAGTTCAGGAAAGCCAACCTTCGGGTTGGCTTTCTTTTATGAAGAGACCGAATAACATCTTTCTCGTTGGCCCGATGGGCGCAGGGAAGTCGGCCGTCGGCCGGCATCTCGCGCGCGCCCTGCACCTGGAGTTCGCCGACAGCGACGAGGAAATCGAGCGGCGCACGGGCGTCGACATCCCCTTCATCTTCGAGAAAGAAGGCGAAGCCGGTTTTCGCAAGCGCGAAGCCGCGGCCATTGACGATCTGTCGAAGCGCGACAACGTGGTGCTGGCGACGGGCGGCGGGGCAGTCCTCCTGGACGAGAACCGCAACCACCTCGGCGGCCGCGGGTACGTCATCTATCTCTATACGTCGGTCGACCAGCAGGTTGCCCGTACCGCGAGAGGGCGGGAGCGGCCGCTGCTCGAGAGCGGTGATCCGCGGCGCATTCTGGAGGAGCTGCTCGAGACGCGCGATCCGTTGTACCGGGAGATCGCGGACCTCGTGATCGAAACCGACGGGCGCAAGGTCAAGTCGGTCGCCAACGAAATCATTGACTCGATCTCCTAAGGTGGTGGGGACACCATTTACGGTGTCCCCCCTTCTGCGGTCTTGCTGTAACCTCTGAACCATGCACCAGCTTCAAGTCGAACTCGGGGACCGCAGCTATCCGATTGTCATCGGGAGCGGTTTGCTGGGCGGTGGTTTCGATCTCGGTGAGTACGTGTGTGGCGACGACTGCCTCGTCGTCAGCAATGAGACGGTTGCGCCGCTCTATCTCGACAAGCTGTTACCGAATCTCGGCGGCCTCAGCGTCGACAGCATCGCGTTGCCCGATGGCGAGGCCTACAAAACCGTCGAGACGATGCAGTGCATCCTCGACAAGCTCGTTGCGATGCGCGGGAACCGCGATACGACGGTCATCGCCCTGGGCGGAGGCGTTGTCGGAGACGTCGCCGGGTTTGCGGCGGCGTGCTACATGCGCGGCGTCAATTTCGTGCAGGTGCCGACGACGCTGCTTGCGCAGGTCGACTCGTCGGTCGGCGGCAAGACCGGCGTCAATCACCCGCAAGGCAAGAACCTCGTTGGCGCGTTCCGCCAGCCGCGGGCCGTGCTCATCGACACCGACACGCTCGATACGTTGCCGGACCGCGAGCTGCGTGCGGGCCTTGCCGAGGTGATCAAGTACGGTGCGATTTGCGACGCCGGGTTTTTCGCCTGGCTCGAGGACAACATGTCCGGCCTGGTGGCGCGCGACGCCGATTCGCTCGTCTATGCGATCCGGCGCTCGTGCGAGTGCAAGGCCGCGGTCGTCGCCGAGGACGAACGCGAGGCCGGCCGCCGCGCCATCCTGAATTTCGGTCACACGTTCGGTCACGCGATCGAGCGCTGCCAGGGCTACGGCGAATGGTTGCACGGCGAGGCGGTGGCGGCCGGTATGATCATGGCCGCGCAGCTCAGCAACCTGCCCGACCGCGACGTCGAACGACTGCGGGCGTTGATCGTATCTGCCGGCCTGCCGGTCGAGCCGCCGGTCATCGGTCATGGTGACTGGATGAGCGCGATGGGCATGGATAAGAAAGTGCAGGGCAAACAGTTGCGCTTCGTGCTGCTGAATGACATCGGCGACAGCTTCGTCAGCGCCGATTACGACGCGGCCCGACTGGACGACCTGACCGGGGCCGCCGCCTGATGGGCGGCGGGCTCGCGCCTTACGCCGCCGATGAATCGCAGAGTCGCGGCCGGCAGTACGACGAGCCCGGGCCGACCTTTCGCAGCGAATACCAGCGCGACCGTGACCGCATCATTCACTCGACCGCGTTCCGACGGCTCATGTACAAGACACAGGTCTTCGTGAATCACGAAGGCGACCTCTATCGCACGCGCCTGACGCATTCGCTCGAGGTGTCGCAGATCGGACGCTCGGTCGCCTTTGCCCTCGATCTGAACGAGCCGCTGACCGAAGCCATCTGCCTTGCTCACGATCTGGGACACACGCCGTTCGGTCACGCGGGCCAGGACACGCTCAACGACTGCATGCGCGATCACGGCGGTTTCGAGCACAACCTGCAGTCGCTGCGCGTCGTCGATGAACTCGAAGCGAAGTACGCGAGCTTCCCGGGCCTGAACCTGATGTTCGAGACCCGCGAAGGCATCCTCAAGCATTGCTCGAAACGCAACGCGCGCGAACTTGGCGAGGTCGGCCGCCGATTCCTCGAGCGCCGCCAGCCCGCGCTCGAGGCGCAGATTGCCGACATCGCGGACGCGATCGCCTACAACAACCATGACGTCGACGACGGATTCCGCGCGGGCTTGCTGACACTCGAGCAGCTCCGTACCCAGGAGCTGTTCGAAACCGCTTACCGCGAAGTGCGCGATTCGTACCCGGGCCTCGAGGACCGTCGGCTGATTTACGAGATCATCCGTCGCATGATCGGCACCGTTGTCCTCGATCTCGTGGACGAGACGAGACGCCGGCTGGACGAGTCGGGCGTGGCATCGATCGACGACGTGCGCAGCGCGAACGGGCCGCTCGTCGCGATGTCCGACGACGTTCATGCGCAGCACGTGGGCCTCAAACGCTTTCTCAACGAACACCTCTACACGCACGAGCAGAAGCTCGAGATGACTCGGCGAGCGCAGACAGTCGTGCGGGAACTGTTCGATGCCTACCGGGACGACGTCAATCGGATGCCGCCCGAGTTTGCCGGCCGGGCCGAAAACAGCGATGGGGACAGTCGCGCGCGGGTGATCGCGGACTACATTGCCGGCATGACCGATCGCTTCGCCATCAAGGCCCACGAGTCGCTCCGGTGCTGATAGAATTCCGCTCCGAACAAGGAGCCCCCGTGAAGCACAAGAACATCCCCCCGAGTGACCGCCTGATCTTCGCGATGGACGTGCCGACCTGTGATCGGGCCAGGGCGCTCGCCGAGGAACTCGGCGATGCGGTCACTTTTTACAAGATCGGCCTCGAGCTGATGATGAGCGGCGAGTATTTCGATCTGCTCGACTGGATGCTGGCGCGCGACAAGAAAGTGTTCTGCGACCTGAAGTTCTTCGACATCCCGGCGACCGTCGGTTCGGCCGTGCGCTCGCTCAAGGACCGCGGCGCGACCTTCGTCACGGTGCACGGCAATCGCTCGATCATGGAGGCGGCTGCCGAAAACAAGGGCGACAGCCTGAAAGTGCTCGGCGTTACGGTCCTGACGAGCCTCGATCGCGGCGACCTCGACGATCTTGGTTTCGACTGCCAGCTCGACGCCCTTGTCCTGTCGCGCGCGAAGCAGTGTCTCGAAGCGGGCTGCGACGGCGTGATCTCCTCGGGGCTCGAGGTACCCAAGCTTCGCGAGTTCGTCGACGAGAAGCTGCTCGTCGTGTCGCCCGGCATCCGTCCGGTCGACAACAAACCGGTCGGTGACCAGAAACGGGTCGTCACGGTCGAGACCGCGTTCAGCAACGGCTGCGACTACATCGTCGTCGGCCGGCCGATTCGGGACGCCGAGAGTCCTCGTGCCGCCGCCGAGGCGATGCAGGCGCAGATCGCCGAGCAGGTGGGTGCCTGATGGCCGAGCTCGAGAACGACCTGTTCCTGCGCGCGCTGATGCGCGAACCGGTGTCACGCACGCCGATGTGGATCATGCGGCAGGCGGGCCGCTACCTGCCCGAGTACCGTGCGACGCGCGCCGAGGCCGGGGATTTCATGAGCTTGTGCCGCAACCCCGAGCTCGCCTGCGAGGTCACGATGCAGCCGCTGCGCCGCTATGCGCTCGACGCGGCCATCCTGTTCTCCGACATTCTCACCGTTCCCGACGCCATGGGGCTCGGACTGTACTTCGTGACAGGGGAAGGGCCCAAGTTCGAGCGGCCGGTTCGGACGGCCGATGCGATTCGCAGTCTTGAGGTGCCCGACGTCGAGAAGGAACTCGGCTACGTGTTCGAGGCCGTCCGTACGATTCGACGCGAGCTCGATGGCAAGGTGCCGCTGATCGGTTTTGCGGGCAGCCCGTTTACTTGCGGCACCTACATGGTCGAAGGCGGCTCGAGCCGCGAGTTCCCGACGATCAAGGGACTGGCGAAGGAGGCGCCCGAAGTTCTCGACCAGCTCATGGATACGGTGGCCGAGACGACGACCGAGTACCTCAATGCGCAGATCGACGCCGGTGCGCAGGCGGTGCAGATCTTCGATACGTGGGGCGCCGCGCTCGAGCCGGACGACTTCAGGCGTTTTTCGCTGGCGAGCATGCAGAAGATCGTAGATAAGCTCACGCGCGAGAAAGACGGCCGCCGTGTTCCGGTCATCCTGTTCACGAAAGGCGCCGGTCCGCTGCTTGCCGACCTCGCCGAGACCGGTTGCGACGCGCTGGGCGTCGACTGGACGACCGACCTGGCGGACGCGCGCAAGTACGTCGGGGACAAAGTCGCGCTGCAGGGCAATCTCGACCCGGCCACACTGCGCGAGTCACCGGAGGCGATCCGGGAAGGCGTCGCGAGAACGCTGGCGAGCTACGGCAAAGGGCCGGGCCACGTGTTCAACCTCGGCCACGGCATCACGCCCGACATCGACCCCGACAACGTCTCCGTGCTCGTCGACGCCGTCCACGAGCTGAGCCCGCAGTACCACTCGAAATAGGGTATCCGGTACCTTAATCACGCAGCGTGCGTCTGCTTGGCCCTGACGAATTCCCAGACGCCGGCGTTTTCCTCCAGGTGCCGGATCGACGTAGTGCCGGGGATGACGATGATGTTCGGTGAGCGCTGCAGTAGCCAGGCAAGCGCTTCCTGAGCCGGCAACGCTGCACCTTGCCGCATCGGGTGTGCGCCCAGCGGGCCATAGGGGATGAATGCGATACCGCGCTCCGCCGTGTAGTCGACCAGGGCGCTTTGCTCGTCCTCGGCCTGATTGAAGCGATTCTGGACCGAGGCGATCGGCGCGACGGCGAGCGCCCTGTCGAGCTGATCGCGGTCGACATTGGACAGGCCGATGAAGCGCACCTTGCCGGCTCGCCGAGCGTCTTCGATCGCAGCCACTGAATTCTCTATGTCGACGTTCGGGTCCACGCGATGAAGCTGGAAAAGATCGATCCGCTCGACTTTGAGATTCGCCAGGGCCTCGTCGATCTGGCGGCCGATCGTCTCCGGCCGTCCGTCCGTAACTATGCGGTTCGGCGCAAACTTGTCCACGCCGCCCTTCGTGGCGATCAGCACGTCGTCCGCGTATGGGTGGAGCGCGTCCGCGATCAGTTTGTCCGCCCACTCGGGTCCGTAAGCGCGCGCCGAGTCGAAAAAGGTCACGCCGAGCTCGACCGCCCGCTTCAGCAGGGCTCTGCCTTCGTCCCAATTCGGGTATGGCCCGAAGTTGCCGGGTTGGCCGGTCAGTCGCATCGCGCCATAGCCGATCCGATTGACGGCCCGCTCTCCGCCGAGCTTGAAGGTGGCGGTGATTTCATTGGTAGTCATTGCATTGTCCTTTCGCTGGTGAGCCTGTGATGGACGTACTGTGGGGCATACGGCAATGATTCGGTAGACGAGTATTCTCTATATTTGTTATACGTATTTCGTATGAGCAAGCCACTGGACCGGATAACGCTCCTCGGAACCTTCGTGCGCATCGCCGGTGCCGGCAGCATCAGCGCTGCCGCCCGGGATCTTGGTCTGTCCCAACCGTCCGCGAGTCGTCAACTGGCGGAACTCGAGTCGCGCCTTGGGACGCAGCTAATTCGAAGAACCACACACTCGCTTGGCCTCACAGACGCTGGTGTCGAACTCCTCGCGGACGCACGGCAGCTCATCGACGGTTGGGAGGCACTGGAGGAGAAACACCTCGCGGGCGGCAGTCGGATCAGCGGCAGTCTCAAAGTCGTCGCACCCGTTGCGCTCGGGCAGTCGCACCTCGCGCGCATCGCGTGGAGGTTTCAGCAGGATCACCCGGGAGTGACAATCACCTGGCATCTGGAGGACCGGCCAATTCGTTTTGCCGAGGTCGGCTGCGACTGCTGGGTGAAAGTCGGCCCCGTGCCGGACGAGACGCTGGTCGTGCGGAGCCTCGGCACCGTCGAACGGTTGCTCGTCGCCGCCCCATCGCTCGTCGAAGAGCATGGAAGGCCGAGAATACCGAAGTCGGCGGCGCGTATGCCGCTCGCGGCGCTTGAACCGTTCGAGGGCGGCAGTATTGCGCTCACGCACAGGAAGGGCCGACAAGCCACCATACGGCCTGACGTTCGAATACGGACCAACAACATCTTTGCACTGAAGGACGCCGCGTTGATGGGCCTGGGCACCGCCGTGATGCCGCGCTGGTTTGTGGCGACCGAACTCGACAAAGGCATGCTCGTCGACTTTATGCCAGCGTGGCGAGCGCCATCCCTCGACGTGCACGTGGCGTACCTTCCGGGGCGGCACCAGACCCTGCGCTTGAAGACATTCCTCGCTGCGCTGCGCGACCAGGTGCCGGGCATCGATGGCATCGAACCCGGGACCTGCTGACTCGATTAGAAGCGGTCACTTAGAAGCAGATGACAACTCCGAGCTACCTTCTCCGATTGTCAGTGCTTTGACGGTCTGGAAGTGACCACTTTGAGCAGCGAGACTTTCCGCGGTTTGACCATCTCTGCGCATATGATCCGGGTCAGCTCCGGCAAACAAAAGAAACTTCACTATGTCCGTATGGCCGCGTCTGGCGGCAGCAATCAGTGCCGTTTCCCCGAGGGTG
>JANQGP010000086.1 GCA_028277265.1 Woeseiaceae bacterium
CGCTTTATGGTCGCGGCGGTATTGCCGGCGCCGTCAACTACCGCACGCGACCGATCACGTCTGATCGCACGGAGTTTGCGGTAGGTGCCGGCAACGAGGGCTTCATGCGGGTCGATGCGCTGCTGGATCGGAGTTTCGACAACGGTGCAGGCATATCACTGTGCGCGACCTACGAAGACTTCGAAGGCTGGCGAGAGCAAAGCCAACGCGAACTGACCAGCATTTTTCTCAAGGGAACGGTCCCGGTCGGCGACAGTGGCACGCTGAATGGCTACCTGTCCTACTTTGAGCGCAGGGCGGAGATTCCCGGCGCGATTCCCACGCTGGCGAACGGGACGATCGTCGACGTCATTGGCGGCGCAGAGACATTCCTTGGCTGGCTGCCGACCTACAACGAAATCGATGGGTTGATCGGTGCTGCTAAATATGAGCATACGGTCAATGATTCGTTGTCATTGCAATTCACCGGCCAGGCACGTCAGTTCGACTCCGATGCCTCGCTCAACTTCTATGACCGCTTCCTGTTCGACCCGGACAACTCGATCATGGGCGTCAACGGATTTGCGTCATTGAACGACGCTCAGGTCTTGTTCGGCGAAGCGACCGTCACCTGGGCAGCGGGTCGTCACTCGATTATCGCCGGCCTGAGTGCCGAACGGACGGAACTCGACGAGCAGGACCTCTGGAGCGGCGAAAACGATCCGTTCTTCACAGGGGAATGCGGATTCAACTTCTATGCAATTTTTATCGACTACTCGACGGGTGAGGTGATCAACGACACTCCTGGCAACACGTGCTTCGCCCGCCGTGAGTTGGACCTCGATGGCGAGACGACCAATACGTTTTATGGTGCGTTCATCCAGGATGAAATTGCGCTGAGCGAAGACTGGACCTTGACGCTGGGGCTTCGCTACGACGAGTTCGATCGCGAGTCCGATTTCAGCGTTCTGAGTGGAGCACCTGTCGACGAGAGGGCTACCGGTGACGCGGATTCCGTCTCGCCAAAGGCATCTCTGAGCTACAACTATGGCAACGGCATGATCTACGGCAGCTACGGTCAGGGCTTCAACTCGAATTTCGGGCCGATATGGCAGTGGGACCCGACTCGCTATGCGCGAGGCACAAAGCCGACGACCGTCGACAGCTTCGAGCTCGGCTGGAAAGGCCGTACGGCCGACAGCCGGGTCGAATGGGAGACCGCGATCTTCTTCCTCGAGCAGAAGGATCGTCTGATATTCATTTCGAATCCCGACCTGACCGGACCACCGACACTTGCTACAACCGGGCAAGAGTACTCGAGTCAAGGGCTGGAAGCGGCATTGAGGTTTCGGCCGACAGAACGCACGAGCGGCGTTTTCACGTACACCTATGTGGACCCGGAATGGGACGAACTCATCATTGCCGGTAGTTTTGGTGCACCCGACCAGGATTTCTCGGGCGTGACGCCGACCGGTGTCCCCGCGAACATGTTCTACGTCGAGCTCGAGCACGAGTTCGCGAGCTGGCTGACTGCCCGCATGACGTACGAATGGTACGACGACTACTACGTAGACCTGTCCAACTCGGTCAAGACCGGCAGTTACGACCTGCTCGGGCTGTCAGCCACCTTTACCGCGCCGGCCAATGACAACGTCACCGTCGATGTTTCGATTACGAACCTGCTGGACGAGGAGTACTACTTCTTCTTTGCGGGTTCGAGCAGCGCGGTGACGCATGTGTCACCCGGTGTGCCGAGGCTCGCGCGCGCAACGTTGCGTTGGCGATTCTGAAGTTCCATGCGTACGTTAGCGATCGCGACCGCGCTGCTCTGTATCGCAGCATGCAGCAATGATGCCGCGGAGCCCACGACAGGTGTCGTGCAAATCGATGCACCGGCGGATGCGACACCGCAGGTCATGGAGCACGCCGAGACCTTCAAGGTGTACGAGCGTGACGGATACCGTATCGTGGACCTTCGGGCACCACTGGTCAGTTGGGGCGGTGCGGCGCAGGGTAGCGATAGAACCGCCAGGATCGTGCTGGTCCCGAAAACCCGGGAACCGCCTGCTTTGACCGGTGACCTGGCGGACGCCGTCATCGTGCGAACGCCGATCGAGCGAATCGCGACCAACTACGGGTTCCTCGAAGCGATTGCCACGGCGTTGGACATCGAGGATCGCCTGGTTGCGGTGGGCGGCGTCAAGAACTACAACGACGATATCCGGGCGCGAGCGAGGTCGGGAGAACTCGCCCAGCTCGGTTACGGCTGGCACATGCCGCCGAATATCGATCCGCTGATCGCTTCGGAACCTGACGTTTTCCTGATGGTCATGGGGGACCTCGGCCATGCGGAGCATTACGAGCGCATAAAAGGTCTGGGCGTCCCCGTTGTGCCAATCTTCTTCGAGGCCGAGATCACCTACATGGGTCCCGTCGACTACGTCCGTCTGATCGGCATGATGGCAGGCAAGGAGACTAAGGCGGACGCGTTCGTCTCAATGGTTGCCGACAACGTCAACGCACTAAAGGCGCTTGTCGCAGACCGTCCGCGCAAGAAAGTCATGAGTTCCTGGTACGCGGGCAGCGGGCGCTGGATGGTTACCGTGAGGAACGCGGACGGTGCGTTCCTCGAGGATGCCGGCGGCATCAATGTGTTGGCTGAGCCCGACGATGTCCGCATCGACGATTTCGTCCGCGTCGGCACGGAGGTGCTGCTCGAGAAAGCGCGCGATATCGACTGCTGGATCATCCGCGATACGCATTCCGTTGCGTTCAACGACACGGGCGTGCTGCAGCATTTCAAGGCCTGGCAGGAGGGCTGCCTGTTTGCCGGCGATGGCATGGCCAAGCCCGAAGTTGATGCGTTTGATGTCTATGAGAGAGGGTTGATTCGGCCCGACCTGATCCTGGGGGACATGGTGCGGATGCTTCATCCGGAAGTCAGGGACGAGCCGTTCGTCTACTACCGCCCGGACACCCGGACGGTACGCCCGTGAATCAGTCAGCCACGCTCCTCTCGTCCCGGTCAGGCGTGGCCGCGATCGCAGTATTCGTGCTGGCGATCGCCGCTGTCAGTCTGTTCACGCTGTCTTACGGTCAGGTCGTGCTCGGTCTCGATCGCGTGCTCGAGGTCTTTTACTCGCCGACAAGTGATCCGGTAGCCACGCAGATCATTCAGGATCTCCGCCTGCCGCGCGTTGTGACCGGTCTGATTGCGGGTGCGGCGCTTGGCGTCTCCGGCGTACTGATGCAAGCCTTGTTCCGCAACCCGATGGCGGATGCCTGGTCGCTTGGCCTTCTTGCAGGCGGTCAACTCGGCGTCGCGCTCATCGTCACGGCCGCCGCGTTTGCAGGACCCGCCGCCATTTCTTTCCTGACTGCATTCCAGGGCGTCGGTCTGACCAGCGGAGCTCTGATCGGCGTCGCCGTTTTCGCTGCGATGATGGTGACACTGTCGCGCCGTGTGGGAACGATCACCCTTCTGGTCGTAGGCCTGATGCTCGGCTTCACGGTGCAGGGGCTCGTCAGCATCGTCACGCATTTCGCGAATCGCGTCGGAGGCCGGGTCTATTCAGGCTGGAACGACGGGACTTTCGCATCGACGACCTTCGATGACCTGACCTTCATGTTGCCACCCATCGTCCTCGGCCTGGTCCTTGCGGTTGCCAGCGCCAAAGGCCTCAGTTCTCTCATGTTGGGCGAGGCGTATGCGCGCAGCCTCGGAACGAACGTCCAGCGACTCCGCTGGCAGACGCTTGCCGCCGTGGTGCTGCTTGTCGCGCCGGTCACTGCGTATTGCGGTCCGGTTACCTTCATCGGGCTGATCGTTCCGCACTTCGCGCGCGCGATCGCCCGGACCTCGCTGATACTTCCACTCATACCTCTGGCAGCGCTGGCCGGTGGCCTGCTGGCCATCGCGGCCGATGCGGTCGTGCATCTTCCCTGGGAACAGCATTTCCTGCACCTCAATACGATTCTGGCAATAATCGGGGCTCCGGTCGTGATTGCGCTGCTGCTCTTCAGCCCGATGATGAAGGGAAGACCATGATTCTGGAACTCAAGGCGCTGACGTCCGGCTATCACGGCAACAGGGGGGTGGTCGTCGATCCTGTGTCCCTGGCACTGCAGGCAGGTGACTTCGTTTGCGTCATCGGCCGAAACGGTGCGGGCAAATCGACGCTGATGCGAACAATCAGCGGATTGCAGCCGGCCATCTCCGGCACCGCCCTCCTGGGGGGCATTCCGATACCGGACATGAGTGCACAGGAACGAGCCCAGGCGATATCCGTTGTCACTACCGACCGCGTATCGAGCCCCGGACTGCTGGCGCGCGACGTCATCGAACTCGGCCGGCAGCCGTACACGAGCTGGCGCGGCAAGCTCACCAGCGAAGATCGAGACATCGTTCGCAAGGCGACGCATCAGGCAGGCGCCGATGAGCTGTCACCCAAGCCGTTCGATAGTTTGTCCGACGGCGAACGCCAACGCGTAATGATTGCCCGGGCGCTCGCCCAGACATCGAGAGTCATGGTCCTGGACGAGATCACGGCTTTTCTGGATCTTCCCGGCCGGGTGGAGGTGATGGCGTTATTGCGGCGTCATGCCATCAACTCGGGCAAGATTGTTCTGCTATCCAGTCATGATCTGGAACTCAGTCTCGAGCTGGCCGGCCAACTGTGGGTGGTTCACGACGGCCGCTTGTCCTTTGGCGACTCAAATGACCTGATTTCCAACGGCGTAATCGAGCGTGCATTTGACAACGAGGATGTGTGCTTTGACCCGACGCGAAGACGTTTCGCGATGACCCAGGGTTTTCGAACGGCTTCAGCATCGGAAGCCACACCAGGTTGAGCCGACGTCCGGAGTTCGGGGGGATCGAGTGACACGTGAGTTTGAGGAATTTGCCGAGCAGGCCAGCGTCTCCAACGAAGAGACGGGTTTCGATGCTGGAGTCGTATGGTATTCGCACCGGGACGATGGCCCGGCGGGATCCTATGAAGCATATATACCGGCCGGGTTGCACATCAGTTGCGGAGTCGCGCATGTTCGCACCTACTCCAAACACCTGGGCGGATTTCTGGCACGCGGTCCTGTTGCAAATGTGCTATACGTGCCCGAGGACGGCATCGGATTCTCGACCGAGCTTCAGGCGGGCCCCGTCAGTTCATTCGGCTACTACGTTCCCATCGATGTGGTTCATGACAGTGAGTTGGTGGCAGATATCGTGCGTGCGGTCAAGAACAAACCGCTCGTTCCGCTGAACGCACAAACGCTGCGAGCGGTGCCAAGATTCGTCAGCACTGTCGGCGATGAATTCATCGGCAAGAGTCGTGAGGCGATGTTTCAGTCTCGAGCGATGGAACTGTGCGCTTTGGCGTCGACTGAGCTGGGTCGGGGTTCGGGCCGAGTTCGGTTAGACCGTGTACGAAAGAAGATGTATCAGGTTCGCGACTGCATCGAGGCGAACCTGTCGTCCGATGTGACCCTCGACGAACTGGCGAGACGGAATGGCATTAGCACTCGGGTCTTGACGTCCGCGTTCCGGGACACGTTCGGCGAGTCCGTGTACAGTCTGATCACCCGACGGCGATTGGAGGAGGCGGCGGTACTGATAGAAGCCGGCGCGTCAGTGGCGTCGGCTGCTATGTCCGTCGGGTACACACCTAACGGATTGTCGACGGCGTTTGCACGTCACTTCGGCTATCCACCCAGCCAGCTCCTGAACCACAAGCGCCGGATGGCGTAGGAATTCAGCCGGATCGCGTAGACCAACCGGTTGATCGGCGTCCGGACCTCATGCATGTTGAGAATCATTCTCAACTAGGAATCCTCGCATGTTGCTCCCCCGTAGTGCAGTCCTCTCCGCTCTGGTGTTGTCTGCTGCGACTCAGACGTTCGCTCAGTCCGACGACCCAGAAGAATCTTCGGAAGTTATTGATTCTATTGTCGTTACCGGTCAGAAGCGTGACGAATCGCTGCTCGAGAGTGATCTGTCGGTGACCGTTCTCAGCGAACAGGAAATTCGAGAGGCTCGACTGCGCGACATCCGTCGTCTCGACGATCTCGTGCCTAACGTGCAGTTCAACGAAAGTGGTCAGCTGAGCTCGGTGTTCGTTTCGATACGCGGTGTCGAATCCAACCCGTTTATCGTCAATCGAGCGGCTATCTACATCGACGGCGTGCCGTTCCGTGAGTTGAATAATGCGGTGCTCAACCAGATCGAGTCGATCGAGGTGCTTCGCGGTCCCCAGTCGACGCTCTATGGTGCCAACAGCGAAGCGGGGCTCATTCTTATCAACACCCGTCGCCCAACCGATACGGTGACGAGCGAATTTCGGATTACCAGTGCCACCTATAACAGCGGCGACGCCAGTAACGGTATCGACGGTTTCGTTGCCGGCCCGTTGAGCGGGGACACGCTGCTCGGTTCTTTGGCGTTCAAGGCATCCACCGAGGACGCATACATTTCCAACCCGGCATCGTCCGTGGGCGAACCCGGCGAGGTTACCGAGCTGTTTCTGCAGGGACGACTGATCTACGAGCCGAACGATGATCTGTCGATTCGCGCGACTGCGTACGTTCTCGACGTCGATGCGCCAGGATTGTTCGAGCAGGAATACTCGCCGATCGATATCGATCTTTACAATCTCACCTACGCTGACGCGTTCAACGGTGGACGAAACGTAGATTCCTTCGAGTTCCTGAACGATGTTCCGAAGCTGACCGAGGAGCGAGACATCATCGGCGGCGTCAGTGCCGAGTATCGGTTGTCGCACGGCTCCATTCGCGGCTCGGTGTCGTATGCGGACCTGGACGAGGACTCGGCCGGCCTGGATCTCGATCTGACTGCTCTTCCAACGGTCGGTGGTCGTGACCGCGAAGAAGAGCAGGTGCTGAGCGCGGAAGTCAGCTACACGTCCAGCGACAGCGATACGTTCGAATACCTGTTCGGTGTGGCCTGGTACAAAGAGGAGCGCAAGACCGCGTTGGGTACCGCTTTCGGGGCTGCCGCGCTGGATACCTATTTGTTCTCCCCGACGCAAGTTGCCGATGGTGAAGACCTCTCGGTGTTCGGGTCTGCGACGTTTGCGCTGCCCATGGAGGGGCTGAGCGCAACGCTCGGTCTCCGTTACGACCATGCGGACAGAAGTACTAGACAATCGGCAGGGGTGCTCGACCTTGGCTTCACACAGCTTATTTTCCAGGACATTGCCCTGGACGATACGTTCGAAGAGTGGCTGCCGCGATTTGTGCTGAGCTACGAAGCGTCCGAGTCGCTCAACTGGTACGCCAGCGCGTCGAAAGGCTATATACCGGGCGGCTTCAATCTTACCGCCGCCCAGGCTGACGTCGCGGACGAGGTCGTGCGTTTCGACAAGGAGTCAGTATGGAGCTACGAGACCGGAGTCAAGATTCGTCTGCCGGACGAAAAGGGATACGTCAATCTCGCGGCGTTCTATATCGAGTCCGACAACTGGCAGGAAGTCCAGGTGCTCATCAATGACCAGGGTCAGGTAATTTCCAGCGCATTCATCGCCGCCGCCGCTTCCATTGAAAGCTCTGGCTTCGAAATCGAGAGTGTCTACTACCCGACGGACCGATTGAAACTCAGCGCCGGTATCGGCCTGGCCGATGCCGAGTACACCGACTTTCAGGTGTCAGCGACGGAGAATCTGAGTGGAAACCCGGTCAAATTGGTGCCTGAGATCGACGCCAATCTTGCGGCGCGCTACGAGTTCGACAACGGTTTCTTTGCGCGAGGCGAGCTCAGCTACATCGGTGACACGCCACTTGACGAACGTAGCAACGCGGTGCGGGACGGCGTTGCGCTTTGGAACGCCCAGATCGGGTACGAGGCAGAGCGCTATTCGGTTCGCCTGTTCGCAGAAAACCTTTCGAACGAGCGAATGGAGTCGGGCCTGGCGTTCGAGAACTTCGGCCTTGGCAGTGACGGTAACTATTACGCGCCACTCGATGCGCCGAGAATCGTCGGTATCGAACTCGAGGCCAGGTTCTGAACGGCAAGGAGCCCTGCAGCGTTCGGCTGGGAATCAATACACCATAATTAGTTGCAGCGCTAGAAGCGTGCTTCGACCTCGATACCGATGATGCGCGGAGCGTCAAGGGGAGAGTAGAACAACCCATCGGTACCAAAGGCCAGGTTTTCGATTCCGAGGCCGCTGGCGCGGCGCACGTCCGTCAGGTTCTCACCGAA
>JANQGP010000085.1 GCA_028277265.1 Woeseiaceae bacterium
GACGACGCCGCCTTCGTTGTCATTGAAACGCATCAGGCCGACGTTCATGTCGTTGACCGAATTCAGCACGTTCTTGGTCGCGGTAATCATGATCTGGGACCGGGAACGCGTGACCGTCGCCGGCGCGTTCTGGTAATTCAGGTAGTTGCCGTCGAAGATCGCATAGGTCCGACTGGCGCCCGAACTACCCCAGTTCAGGGCCGCATTCGAATCGCTGGTCCAGCCTTCCGTTCCGGCGCCGGCGGTGGGATATACTTTGTCAAGCGTGTCCTCGTCCTTGTTGCCGTGATCGCCGGCGTCTGCTTCACACTCGACATCGTCCGCATTGTTGCCGGCTTCGACAGGCTGCCACTCCTTGTCACCGCTCGTCCCCGAACGGTATTGCGCGAGCACGCCGGTATAGCTGCCGACGCCGGCAACCTGGATGGAGGCGTCGTCGCAATGCCATGCGTCCTTGTCGATGTACAGCGTCGTCGTCGAACAGTCCGGCTTCATGCCGTCTTCCGACAGGTACAAGGTATCCGTGCCGCAGTTGCCGAACGCCGAATAGTCCTCGTCAGGGTCGAATTCTTCGTTCGTCGACTGAGTCGTGGTCATCGAGCCCGACGTATCGAGGATGAACATGACGTTGGGTTTGAGCTGGTCGGGGTCCGGCGTGGCCTGGAGGAGCAGCTCCGTATCGTCGGCAAGTACGGGCGCACCGCTAACAAGCGCCAGCATGATGCCGGAAACAATCCCTGTCGTTTTCCTGAGTACTTTATTCATCTTTATGCCCTCAGAGGTTGACCGAGACTTCGGTCACCTGATTCCTTTCAAGGTGATGCAAGACGGTGACGGCTTCGTTATCGCGATCCGCGACCATGGCAAGCGCTTCGCGAAACTTCGCAAGGCGCACGGGTTTACCGTTCAGGCGATAGAGCGTGTCGGCACCGACGCGCAGCACGACGTAATCGCAGCGATCGCATTCCTTGAACGCGATCGTCCCGCCCGGATTGCGCGGCAGGCGAACATTGCTCAGAGCAACTTCGTATCCCCGCTGCACGATGTCTGCTTGCGCCGTGACGGGCAGAGCCAGTGACAGCACGATTGCGGCGATTATTACTTTGAATTTCATAGGACTACTCCGTTCCTTTACCGCTTAGAGCGTCGGGGACTCCGGCCCGACTACATAAAAGGCCTGGGTGTGTACGGCGGTCGCGTCGCGATCGGTCGGGGTGCCCGGATCGTTGTCGAACGCCGCCTGGGACGTCGCCAGGAAATGGTACGCGGCGATGCCGCTGCCCACGCCGAGGCTGAACGCGCGATCGGGCACGAGCGTCGAATCTTCGTACTGGATCGTCGCGGAGAACTGTTGACGATTGTCGTCCGTAACGTATTGAGACAACGTCGTGTTCGTCAGCGTGTTGAAATTGCCCGAAGCCAGCGCCTGTGCGAGACCGTTCTCGGCCGTCTGGAAGGCCGTTTCAGAGGCCTGGTCGTTGCGCGCCAGCGCGAGCTCCGTTGTCGCCGTATTCATGCCCGACACAGCGAGCACGGTGATGACGACGAGGAGCATGAGTCCGACGACGAGCGCCGCACCCTGCTGGTGATTTCGTGAAGCGATGCGTTTCCCAGTCATTGTATTTGTCTCTCAATCAGCTTCTGGCATTGCGTAGAAGAATCGTTTTCGAAACCTGCAGACGACGGAATCCGTCGTTCTGCGCGCCCATCGCGTAGTTGCCGACCTGGTACGTGCGGCCGTCCTGCAGTCCGAATTCGGTGGTGACGCCGCGTACGACGAGCCAGATGCGCGCCGTGATGACGCGGGCACCCGGGATATAGCCGGCAGCGGCGGGGTTGTAGACGTCGCTGCCCGGATTGACGTAACGGTCGACAGTGTTGTCCTCGTCGACATCGATACCGAGCTGCAGCTGGATGTTCTCGACACCCGGCGCGACTTCCTGGTCCACGACACTCGGGACGCCGCCCTGCACGGTCAGTGTCTTGCGGCGCAGCGTCGGAACGCCCGGGATCAGGTCAGACGTCGGCGAGACGTAATAACTGTTGACCATCAGATTGTGCGTCGTCGACGACGGTGCGCCCGTGATCGGGTCGATTGTCACCGGCTGGAACGCCGCCGGCACCGCACCGTCGCTGAAGATCTCGCCCTGGATTCGGGTCGACTGGATCTGCAGTCGGCCGTTCTCGAGCGGCATCGGGGCAACGGTCGTGCGGCGCACCGTGATCACGTCTGAATTTGCATCCGCGCCGCCGTTGGCCGCGCAAGTCAGTCCATAGCCGTTGTCGCTTCCGTCGATCGGACGCGCGAGGTCGAACGCCCAGCCGGCGCCGCAATCGGGGGCCGGCGTTGGCAGGCTGGTCGGATTCGCATCACCCACGATCGAGCGGCCTTCAACCGCGAGGCCGCGGCTGTTGCGGCCCCAGTTGCTGGCCATGCGAAGATCGGCTTCGATCGTGTCCATTGCGAACTGTGCCGTTTCCTGCACGCGCGCAATCGACTCGTTGACGATGAACGCCTGGCGACTCTGCGTGTAGACCTGTACCGACCCGATGACGAGGAACGAGCCGATGGCGAGCGCAACCATGAGTTCGACGAGCGTCATACCCGACTGCGAACGGAGCATTTTTTGCGTCGTGTGTTTCATCTTAAGGCAGCTCCTAGAACGGGTTGACCGGAACGTCCATCGTGAAGGACTGCACGTTCCCGTCGGGTGTCGGTTCGTCCCATTGCACGAGAATCGTGTAAGTGGGCGGTGTGGTACCGGCGTTGTAGGTGATCACGACCTGTTCGGTACCGTCGTCAAACGTCGGCAGGAAATTCGCGGCCTGGGCTTGCCACAACAGGATGTCATGGCCCGCCATCTCGGCGATATTGCAGTCCGTGCTATAGGCCACGCAGTTGTTGTCCGTGCCGTTGGCGGCCGTGTACGCAGCCGCACCCGTCGGGTTGGCGCGAATGCGATCGGCGATGTCGCCGGCGAGCGTGATCGCCTGGTGGCGCAGCATCGAGGTGCGGCCTGCCTGCATGCTCTGCACGTAGAGACCGGCGATGCCGAGCATGCCAACGGACATGATGATCAGCGCGATCAGTACCTCGACCAGCGAAAAGCCTAGCTGTGTTCTTTGCTTCGTCATGTTCGGTCCTTTAGGGGCAGCTCTTGCCCATGGCGGTCAGCGCGTCGTCAATGGTGTCGTTTTGGTTGTCATTGAAGATCTGCGCCCGGCCGAGCGGCGTCACGACAAAAAGCCGTGCGGCGGACCGGCCACCGGCGGCGACTTCGGTACCGCGCTCGTCACACATCACGATCTGACTGACGGCAGGATTGCCCCCAACGTTGGTGCGACCCTGACCGGTCGATGCGAAGCTGAAATACGTGGCGTCGTCCGCCACGGCCAGCGTTATCGAGTCGTCGAGGGCAGGGAAGGCCCGCAGGATCGAATCGGTTCCGGCATCGACGCTCAGGTCGCCGTCATCGTCGACGAAGACGATGAAACCTTGGTCCCAGGTGCCCTCGCAATCGGGATTGGCGTCGAACGAACTCGAACTCGCGCAAACCGTGATGTTGGTCTTGGCGCGCGACGATTCTGTGCGGGCCAGGTGAAACGCCGAGTGGATATCGTTGGCCGTACTGGACATGCGGCTGTTCTGGTTGAATGCCAGCATATTCGGCACGCCAACGGTCAGCACGACGCCGACGATCAGCACTGTGATCAGCAGTTCGTACAGCGTGAAGCCGTTTTGGGTTCTCTTGTTCATGCGCGCACTATAAAGTGTCCCGGAACCCAAGTTGCATCTACCCGACAAGCGGCCGCTCAGCCCCGATGAGCGGTCGCTCCAGAACCCCTCTAGTTGACATAATCCGGGCAGTCGTAAGGGCTGCCGTCCGGGCGTTCGCGTGCGATGCGCGGGCGTCCTGTATAGCTGACGACGAGGGCGCGCGGGGCCGCGCGGCCACTGCGGTCACAGACGATGAGCGTCCCGTTGGTCGCGCGCTTTACCGTACTCCGAAGAGTGAACCCGCGACGATTGGCTTCGATCGCGATGGCCGCATCGACCGGGTGCGTCGCGAGCACCGGCTCGCCCGCATCGACGCGCGGCGGCGAATCGGCGTCGGTGTTTTCGAACAACAGCCAGCCGGATGACCAGTCGGCGATCGAGCCGCATTGCCGGCCATCCTGGCTCGGGCAAATCGAGACGACTTTGCGGCGCATGATCGACGTCTTACGCGCACGATGTACGGCATGAAAAAGCGCATTTATTTCAACCGTTTGCCGTGACTTTGCGATGTAAATCCCGAAGGCTGGCACGGCCGCGCCGACAAGCATCGCGGTGAGCGCCATGGTCAGTAGCAGTTCGTACAGCGTAAATCCCTGTTTCGTATGGGGCATCGGACTCTCCTTAGTCCACGCCCCAGTGTGGTATCCGGAGACGCGCGCCAACCAGCGCAGAATCTCGGGAAGCCGGCAAAATTGTCGGGTTTCAGGTGGTGCGGGTTCGCAACGACGGGGTCTGAGAACTTCGGCAAGACCCCTTTTCGTCGGCCGCCTGCGGGGCTATACTGCGCGCCGCTTCGATGTGCCGATATAGCTCAGTTGGTAGAGCAACGCATTCGTAATGCGTGGGTCGGGTGTTCGAGTCACCCTATCGGCACCATTTCTTTCAAAGACTTACGTTACTCCTCGCTGTCCTGATCAGTGTCAGTGCGGGAGTCTTGCGGGACTTTTCCCCGCGGACCCGGGTCGAAGCCTCGATCAGATTGGCCAGCTCCGGTGCCGAATACTCGGTCGTGATCTTGCCCGACTTGTGTCCCAGGAGGTCCTGACGGTCCTCGAGGCCCACGCCTGCGGCGCGCAATCGTCGTCCATAGGTGTGCTTGAGGTCGTGCACCCGAAAGCGCCTGAAGCCGTCCGGGCACGGTGACCCGAGCTCGGCTTCATATCGCTTTGCCGCGCGCTTGCGCGCCCGTTGCCAGCCTGCATTGCCGATGCGCTTGACCGCCCGGCCGCGATAGGTGAACACCCGCGTCTGATGACGGTCGCGAACACCATTGATCACCGACCGGGCGACCCGGTTCAGGACGATCAATCGGTCTTCGTTGTTCTTCACCAGTTCACGCGGTACGACAAACACACTCGTTTCCAACTCCGGTATCTCGATCTCCCAATCCCACTGGAGCCTGACGACCTCTTGTTCGCGGGTTCCCGTGTTCACCTTGAACAACGCCATGCGTGC
>JANQGP010000141.1 GCA_028277265.1 Woeseiaceae bacterium
TCCAGCTTCTCGGGATGGAGCTTCTTGTTCTTCGTCGCCGTGTAGTAGTGGCCCGTGCCGGCGCTCGAGACCAGTTTGATTTTGTCGCGATTTCCTTTAGCCATGGTTTTAACCTCCCGCGATTAAACGTGTGTGCCGGCGGCACGCAGGTCGGCAACGACTTTCTCGATGCCGTGCTTGTCGATGATTCGCATACCCTTGTGGGATACGCGCAGGCGTACCCAGCGGTTCTCGGATTGGAGCCAGAAACGCTTGTTCTGCAGGTTGGGCAGGAAGCGACGGCGAGTCTTGTTGTGTGCATGAGAAACGTTGTTGCCGCTCATCGGGCGCTTCCCAGTCACTTGGCAAACCTTGGACATGACCTTAAGTCTCTGATTTCATTAGTAGTTGCCCGCGACGGGCGGGCAAAGAGCGAGACTTTATACCAGTCGGGCCGCGCCAATACAAGCGCCCGGTCAGAGCAGTCCGCGGGCGGCCAGCGAGGTGGCTTCGCCGCCGCCGATGATCAGGTGGTCGAGCAGCCGGATATCGACGAGGTCGAGGGCCGATTTGAGGCGCCTGGTGATGCGCTCGTCGGCCTGGCTCGGCTCCGCGACGCCGGACGGGTGATTGTGCGCGAGGATCACGGCGGCGGCGTTCGCGGCGAGTGCCTCCTTGACGACTTCGCGAGGATAGACGCTCGTCCCGTCGATGGTCCCGCGGAACATTTCGTCGAATCGGATGACGCGGTGCCGGTTATCGAGGAACAGGCAGCAAAAGAGCTCGTGTTCGAGGTGCCGCATTCGCGCCCGCAGGTACTCGGTCGTATCGGCGGGATTGCGAATCGTCCGGCCTTGCGGCATTGCCTCGGCGTAGTAGCGGCGCGCAATCCCGGGTAGGGTACGGATGACGTCGGCCCGCGCCTGCCCGATGCCGCGGCAGGACAGGATTTCGTCGATCTCCGCGTGCAGTAGCTGATGCAGGCTGCCGAAACGGCGTATCAGGCGCTTCGCGACCCGTGCGCCGAAGATGGGAGCAAGCAGACTAGCATCGTCATCCATGCCCGCATGCTGGGCTTCCACGCTATGAAGATACAATCAATCAATCTAAGGGGAGTTTCGGATTTCGCGGCATTGGCGATAAGCTCACACCCATGAACATAGTGCTTGGCATTACCGGCGGCATCGCGGCGTACAAGGCTCCGGACCTCGTGCGGCGCCTGCGCGAGCGCGACGCCGACGTCCAGATCGTCATGACGGCCTCCGCCGAAGAGTTCGTTACCGAGACCGCATTGCAGGCCGTGTCGGGGCGGCCCATTCGTTCGAACCTCTGGGACAAGGAGGCCGAGCGTGCGATGAGCCACATCGAGCTCGCCCGCTGGGCGGATCTCGTCCTGATCGCACCCGCGACAGCCGAGGTCATGGCGCGACTCGTCAGCGGTGCCGCGCCCGATCTCTTGTCGACGATCTGCCTGGCGACGGAGGCGCCACTCGCCATCGCGCCGGCAATGAACCACGTCATGTGGAACAACCCGGCAACCCAGGCCAACCGGGCGACGCTCGAGGAGCGCGGTATCCACATCCTCGGTCCCGGCGTCGGATCGCAGGCCTGCGGCGAGACGGGCGCCGGCCGCATGCTGGATCCCGATGCGATCGCGGCCGCCGCGTTCGACATCGCCGGCAGTAAGGACGAGGGCCTGCTCGACGGCAGGAAGATCGTCATCACGGCCGGGCCGACACGCGAGCCGATCGATCCCGTTCGCTATATCACGAATCGCAGCTCCGGCAAGATGGGTTACGCGATGGCGCGCGCCGCGGCTGCCCAGGGAGCGGACGTGATACTCGTGAGCGGCCCGGTCAATCTCGCGGATCCGGCCGGCGTCGAGGTTCGGCGTGTCGTGACCGCGCAGGAAATGTACGATGCGACACACGATGCGATCAGCGGTGCCGACATCTTCATCGCGGCCGCAGCCGTCGCGGACTACCGGCCCGCGGACATCAAGGAACAGAAGATCAAGAAATCCCGGGAATCGATGCGTATCGACCTCGTCCGCTGTCCGGACATTCTCGCGTCGGTGGCAGGGCTCGAGGACGGTCCGTTCGCCGTCGGATTCGCGGCCGAGACCGAGAAGGTCGACGACTACGCCAAAGCCAAGCTCGAGAAGAAGAAACTCGACATGATCATTGCCAACCGCGTCGGCGACGATTGCGGCTTCGATCGCGACGACAATACGGTCAGCGTCTTCTGGACCGGCGGAGAGCAACGCTTCCCGGTGGCGACGAAGGCGGCACTCGCGCGGGATCTCGTTGCGCTCGTCGCACATCGCTACTACGCTATGCGCGGTGCCGACTCCAAGGACAACGTCATTGCGATCCATTGAGCTCAAGGTCCTCGACCCGCGCGTCGGGGACTCGATTCCCTTACCTCATTACGCTACCGACGGTTCGGCCGGACTGGACATGCGGGCATGTATCGACGAGCCGTTGACCGTGAATCCCGGCGATACCGTGCTCGTGCCGACCGGGCTCGCCATCCACGTCGCCGACCCCGGACTTGCCGCCGTGCTGCTGCCGCGCTCGGGGCTCGGCCACAAGCACGGCCTCGTGCTGGGCAACCTGACCGGCCTGATCGATTCCGACTATCAGGGCCAGGTCTTCATCTCGTGCTGGAATCGCGGCAGAGAGGGCTACGAGGTGCAGCCCGGGGAACGCATCGCACAGATGGTGCTCGTACCTGTCGAGCAGGTCCGGTTCGAGGTGGTTGAGGAATTCGAGGCCAGCGATCGGGGCGCCGGCGGATTCGGGCATTCAGGAACTGGCTGACGCCGACGTCGCCGAAATACCCTTCAGGAGCTTGAAGCGCTCGATGTCGCCGTCGAAGCGGTCGATGATCTTCTGCTCGTCCAGCTTGTATTTCTCGAGGTTACGTTCGTGGCGTTCGATCGTCTCGCGGGTGGCCTGCAGATCGGCGGCCAGCCCCTCGTCGATCATCGGGGCGTTTTCGTCATCGCTGTACGGACGATAGCGCGATGCCCGGTCGCGCAGGTCGTCGAGCCGGCGCTTCTGGTTTCTGAGGAAAAGCTCGGTGACGCGCGACTGCGCCTGGAACAGCTCCACGCGGCGGTCCCGGTGCATCACGATCTCGTCAACCGAGAGGTACGTCGCGAGTAGCGCCTGGTCCTGGCGTTTTTGCAGCTCCTGTGCGACCCGACGCTCGTTCTCGAGGCGTTCGGCCTCGAGTTGCTCGGCGGTCTTCTTGCCTTCGAGCTCGTCGATCTTGACGGCGTGCTCATTGAGTACGTTCTTGGGACGCTCCGCGTATTCGGCTGGAATGCTGTCGCTGTAATGGACGTTGCCCTCATCGTCCGTCCAGGTATAGACCTTCTTGGTATCGCCTGCCGTTGCGGCGGACGCCGTCAGGAAAAGTGCGACTGTTGCGATCAGAATACGCATAGCTCGAATATGCCAGCAAACCTCTTGGTCGGGACGGGACTGGTTCTCGTTATTGCAGCTTAGTGCGTGACCTGCATCATGTAAACCGGTGCCAGACTTCAAGTTATCAATAACTTACGAGATTACACCGTATTGCTTCCGATAGCTCAGCACCGGTTCAAGGTATTGCTCGTATTCGCTTGATTCTTCAAGGATATCGATCAGATCGTCGAGCTGTACAATGCTGATCACGGGGATGCCGAGCGCCTGCTTGAGTTCCTGCACCGCCGAGTACGCGCCCTGGCCTCGTTCCTGGCGGTCCAGCGAGATGACAAGTCCCGCGATGTCCGCACCGGCGGACGAGATGATCTGGTAGGCCTCCCGAACCGCCGTCCCGGCCGTTATGACGTCATCGACGATCAGGACATCGCCGTTCAGCGGTGCGCCCACGACGCTGCCGCCCTCACCGTGCGCCTTGGCTTCCTTGCGATTGAACGAGTACGGAACGTCGATGCCGTGTTGCTCGGCCAGCGAAGCCGCGGCCAGTGTCGCAAGCGGGATGCCTTTGTAAGCGGGCCCGAAGAGCATGTCGAAACGCACGTCCGATTCGGCGATCGCCGCTGCGTAGAAGCGACCGAGTTTGGCGGCGGCGTATCCGGTATTGAAAAGGCCCGCGTTGAAGAAATACGGGCTCTTGCGACCCGACTTGAGCGTGAACTCGCCGAATCGCAGAACGCCGAGCTCGAGTGCGAGCTCGATGAATTCCCGTTTGTAGCCGCGCATTGAATACGTCTTCTGTATGATGCCGCTCTGGTGCGGAGTATGACACAGGAGACTGCAGTGTTTCGCGTTATCAGCCTGAACGCCAACGGTATCCGGGCGGCGGCCCGCAAGGGCTTTTTTGAGTGGATGGCGGCGCAGGATGCCGACGTAATCTGTATCCAGGAAACCAAGGCGCAGGTGCATCAGCTGACCGACACGGTCTTCTCGCCCGAGGGCTATCACTGTTTTTACGAGGACGCCGAGAAGAAGGGCTACAGCGGCACGGCGATTTACACGCGGCATGAACCGAAGAAGGTCGTGCGCGGTTACGGCGACGCCGAGTTCGACAACGAGGGCCGCTATCTCGAAATACAGCTCGGAGGCCTCAGCATCGTGTCGCTCTACCTGCCGTCCGGTTCGTCGAAGGAAGAGCGCCAGCTCGCCAAGTACCGGTGCATGGACTCTTTTGCCGAACACCTGAAGAAACTGAAGCGGCGGCGTTCCGAGTACGTCATCTGCGGCGACTGGAACATCGTGCACAAGGAAGTCGACATCAGGAACTGGAAGCAGAACCAGAAGAACTCGGGCTGCCTGCCCGAGGAGCGCGC
>JANQGP010000192.1 GCA_028277265.1 Woeseiaceae bacterium
TACGTAAGCCAGGGCGTTTGTATCGAAGACGGCGATCTCGACGCGGTCTGCGCCGCAGCTCGCAAACACGGGACGGCCGTCTACGTCGGGGTCATGGAACGCGCGGCGGGCCGTGGCCGGCACAGCCTTTACTGCTCTCTCGTCTACGTCGACCGCGCCGGCACGATCGGCTCGGTCCATCGAAAGCTCATGCCGACACACGAGGAACGCCTCGTCTGGGCGATCGGCGACGGCAACGGCTTGCGGACCCACCGGCTCGGGCCTTTCACGGTCGGCGGCCTGAACTGCTGGGAAAACTGGCTGCCGCTACCGCGCGCCGCGCTGTATGCGCAGGGTGAAGACCTGCACGTGGCCGTCTGGCCGGGCAGCCTTCGCAATACCGGTGAGATCACGCGCTTCATCGCGCGGGAGGGCCGCTCCTACGTTGTCAGCGTCTCCGGCCTGATGCGGCGCGAGGACATCGACGCCTCCCTGCCGCACGCAGACCGGCTGCTGGAGACCGCCGACGACGTCATGGCCGACGGCGGCTCGTGCATCGCCGGCCCGGACGGTGAATGGGTGCTCGAACCGTTGGGGAGTACCGAGGCGCTCGAGATCGTCGAGATCGACCATGCCCGCGTGCTCGAGGAGCGGCACAGTCTCGACGTGGCCGGGCACTACTCGCGGCCGGACGTCACGCGACTCATCGTCGATCGCAAACGGCAGACGACCGCAGAATTCGACGATTGACGCGCCCTACTTCTTCGGCGTACCCGGGCCGACGAAAAACCAGACGATCAGGCCGACGACCGGAAAGATCGCCACGATCGCGATCCAGAAGATCTTCTTGAGATCGTCCTCGGAGCTGTTCCAGATCTGGATCGCCGCGTAGATGACGAGCGCCAGGTGGATCAGGCCCCAGAATCCGAGATCACCCATGGTCGGTCTCCTGTTCAGCAAAAAAATACATGCCGAGCGTCTCGGCGACGCAGGCCGGCTTGCGTTCGCCCTCGACTTCGAGTCGGATCTCCGACGTCAACAGGAGGGCGCCGGCGCGGCGTCGCGCCTGCAAGACGGTTGCCCGCGCCCGCAGCTTCGCGCCAACCGGCACGGGCGTGTAGAAACGCACCTTGTTGAGCCCGAAGTTGATCGCCCTCGCGAGGTTCTCGACCTCGACGAAATCGCCGGTCAGCGCCGGAATCAGCGCGAGCGTGAGGTAGCCATGTGCGATGGTCTTGCCGTCCGGCATTTCCCTTGCCGCGCGTTCGGTGTCGACATGAATCCACTGGTAGTCCGCCGTCGCCTCGGCGAACTGGTCGATGCGATGCTGGTCGACCACGATCCAGTCGGAGAGGCCTACCTCCTGGCCTTCGAGTGCTTTCGCATCATCGATGGACTTGATGATCTTCATCGCGGTAGTGATACCTGATGCCGTGCTATTTCTCAATGCCGCGGTCGATGCCGTGACTCGCGCATCGTTCGCAATTGACCCAGCCGGAGTCGCCGTTTACGTAATGTTCTTTCTTCCAGATCGGCAGCCGTACCTTGACCTCGTCGATGATGTAGCGGCAGGCGCGGAACGCCTCGTCACGATGCTTTGCCGCTACTCCGATCCAGACCGCGCATTCGCCGAGTTCGAGAATGCCGACGCGATGAACGCAACGTGCCTCGAGGAACGGGTACTTCGCCCGCGCCTCGGCGATGACTCTCTCTCCTTCGCTGATGCACAAGGGCTCGTAAGCTTCGTACTCCAGGCGCTCGACCTCGTGCCCTTCGTTCTCGTTGCGCACCCAGCCCTCGAACGCACAGTAGCCGCCGGCCGACGGATTCGCGAGCGTTGCCTGCAAGGCAGCCGCATCGATCGGCGCGTTTGTGATCTGCATCATCTCAACCGCCCGCGACGGGCGGGAACAGCAGCACGGTGTCGCCGTCATCGACGGGCATGTCCCAGTCCGCGAGCCGGTCATTCACCGCGACTTTGCAGTGACCGTTCGGCTCCGCCGACCCGTGACGGTCGCGCGTCTGTTCGAAGACATCGGCAGCCGTATCCGCATCGAGGTTCAGCGTCTCCTCGCTGACGCCCGCATGCTCACGGAACACGGCGAAGTAGCGCACGGTGATGGTCTTCACGAAGCCGCCTCGAGAATGCTCCCGGCGAGATCGTCGGGCGTATTCACATTGTCGAGCGAGCGCGGGTCGAGTTGCTCGATCAGGTGCGTATCGGAGCGAATCAGGATCTTGCGCGGGCACCGAACGCCGTCGTCGACGAACTCGCGCAGGATCGTTGCCGTGCCGGCGCGATATATGGCGCACAGCGGCTCGGGCAGGCCGTCATGACTGCTCGTAAACGCCGTAAACGGGTGATTCGCGGAACGGTTGTCGATCAGGTGGCGGAGTGTCCCCGCATCAATGTTCGGCAGGTCGCAGGCAACGACGAGCCAGTCGGCATCCGGGTGCTCATCCATCGCCGACAGGATCCCGGCCAGGGGTCCGATGTCCGTGTAACGGTCGACGATTCGCTCGAACCGGCGCCGTTCGGGCTCGTCGCGCTGCTCGCCGTTCGTCGACACGAACGCGCGATCTGTGTGATCGCCGAGCAGGCTCATCATGCGCGCGAGCTGCGACTGGCCATCGTGCTCGAGCAATGCCTTGTCGCGACCCATCCGTCTGCTGCGTCCGCCAGCGAGCACGAGTCCGTGTAATCGGAAGTTATTCACCGCGCTCGTAGTCCTTCTTGCCGCCCGACTTGGACATGAGCCGGGTCTCTGCAATGACGATGTCATGAGATACGGCCTTCAGCATGTCGTAGACGGTCAGCGCCGCCACGCTCGCCCCGGTCAGCGCTTCCATTTCGACGCCGGTCTTGTGGTGCACCGTGCAACGACAATCGATCACGACTTCGCCGCCATGCAGCTCGATGGTGACCTTGCAGTTCTCGAGGCCGAGCGGATGACAAAACGGGATCAGATCGTGTGTCTTCTTCGCCGCCATGACGCCCGCAACGATAGCGGTCGCGAACACGGGACCTTTCTTCGTCGCAATCTCTTCACCGGACACGAGCTCCAGCACGGCTTCGGGCAGGCGTACGCGGGTCTGGGCGTGCGCCACGCGCTGTGTGACACCCTTGCCGCTGACATCGACCATGGTCGGCCTGTCCTTTGTATCGATGTGACTCAGCCTGCCCAACGCTATCCCCCTATGCGGTACATCTCGACCTTGCGTAACACGTGTGCCTCGGCAACCTCGGGCCGGCGCAGTTCGCTGTAACGATCACCGCGTTGCAGCCAGATCTGCGAGAGGACGTCGGTCAGTTCCTCGTCGTCCGCCCCGACACGCAGCGATTCGCGCAGGTCCGTTCCGCGGTTCGCGAACAGACAAGTATAAAGCACGCCGTCGGCGGACAGCCGCGCCCGCGAACAGTCGCCACAGAACGGATCCGTGACCGACGAAATGAAACCGATCTCCCCTTCGCCGTCGACATACGCGTATCGGCGTGCGACCTCGCCGGGATAGTTCTGGTCCAGCCGGCGCAGCGGCCAGCGGGCCTGTACCTTGTCGAGCAACTGTTGCGACGGCACGACCTGGTCCAGGCGCCAGCCGTTCTGGTTACCGACATCCATGAACTCGATCAGCCGGACGATGTGACCGGTACCGCGAAAGTGCTCGAGGAGATCCAGGACCGTGCGATCGTTCACGCCGCGCTGTACCACGACGTTGATCTTGAGCGGTGTCAGCCCCGCGGCAGTCGCCGCGGCGATTCCCTCGAGCACCTTGTTCAGATCGCCCCGCCCGCCGCTCATGCGCCTGAAAACGTCTTCGTCCAGGCTGTCGAGACTGACCGTAACGCGGTGCAGCCCGGCGGCCGCCAGTCGCCCGGCATTGGCGGCGAGCAGCATGCCGTTGGTCGTCATCGCAATGTCGTCGACGCCGGGGATCTTCGCGAGACCCTCGACCAGCGTCGGCAGGTTCTTGTCCAGCAGTGGCTCCCCGCCCGTCAGCCTCAGCTTGCTGACGCCAAGGCTTGCCGCCGCGCGGGCGATCCGCAGTATCTCGTCGTAGGTCAGGCGCTGAGAGCGGCGCAGAAACTCGTAGTCCGCGTGGAACTCGTCCTCGGGCATGCAATAGGGACAGCGGAAATTGCACTGGTCGAGCACCGAGATCCGCAGGTCGTGCAACGGACGCTGCAGCGCATCCCGGGCGACGCGGGTCGCCGGTTCCCTGGCCTCTTTGGGGTCTGTGCTCATACGGGCATTCTGCCGGAAAGCCCGGCCGTTACAAACCACAACAGACCTTCCCGTACGACTTTGGTAAGCTGCAGCGCTGCAGATCGGGGTTCCTGACTGATGCACGTAACGTTTAGCGAGGCCGAGCTCGCGTTCCGGGATGAGGTTCGCGCGTTCTTCCGGGACGAATACCCTGACGATATCCGGGCCCAGGTCGATGCCGGCGAGGACCTGTCTCCCGAGGACCAGGTTCGCTGGCAAAAGATCCTGCATGGCCGGGGCTGGGCCGGAGTCAACTGGCCTGTCGAGTACGGCGGAACCGGTTGGACACCGGTACAGAAGTACATCTACTCGCGCGAGGAAGGCTTTGCCAACGCGCCGCTGTTCATTCCGTTCGGCGTCAACATGGTGGGCCCGGTGATCTACACGTTCGGCTCACGGGAACAGAAGGAGCGCTTTCTCCCCGATATCCTGGCCAGCAATGTCTGGTGGTGCCAGGGATATTCGGAACCGGGCGCCGGTTCCGACCTTGCCTCGCTCAAGACGAAAGCGGACCTCGTCGGCGATCGCTATGTCGTCAACGGCACGAAGACCTGGACGACGCTGGGCCAGCACGCCGACTGGATCTTCTGCCTCGTTCGCACGAGCTCGGACGTCGCGCGACGTCAGGAAGGCATCAGCTTCCTGCTCGTCGATATGGATTCGCCGGGCATCTCGGTGAAGCCGATCATCCTGCTGGACGGCACGCACGAGGTGAACGAGATCCACTTCGACGACGTCGAGGTGCCGGCCGGGAACCTCGTCGGCGAAGAAGGCAAAGGCTGGACCTACGGCAAGGTCCTGCTGCAGCACGAACGCACCAACTCGGCGAATACGTTTCGTTCCGCCTACCGCCTGCGCAAGCTGCGCGAACAGGTGGCGACCCCGGTGCGCGGTGCGCCGCCGCTGGCCGACGATCCGAACTTCATGCGGCGCCTCGCCGCAGTCGAAGTCGACCTGAAATCGCTGGAATACATCGAGTTGCGAACGCTCGCCGCCGTCGCCTCGGGCAAGGCGCCTGGACCGGAATCCTCTCTCCTCAAGATGATCGGGACCGAGATCGTGCAGGCCATCGATGCGCTGTACATGGACGCCGCGGGCTACTACGCGCTGCCCTACCGTCCGCAGGCCGGCGTCGGCGCGGACAACGAGCACACCACCGCGCTGAATTATTTCAATCACCGCAAGGTGACGATCTTTGCGGGCTCCAACGAAATCCAGAAGAACATCATCGCCAAGCACGTGCTTGGTCTGTAGGCCGCTGCATGGATTTCTCCCTCACAGAGGTACAGGCGATGCTCGCCGACAGCGTCGACAAGTACGTTGCCAACGAGTACGACTTCGAAACCCGGCAGGCTTACGCCGGCAGCGAGACCGGGTTCAGTGCCGATGCATGGGCAACGATGGCGGACCTCGGCTGGACGGCCGTCCCCTTCAGCGAAGAGGACGGCGGCTTCGGTGGCGGCCCCGTCGACATGATGGTGTTGATGCAGCATCTCGCGCGCGGCCTGGTCGTCGAACCGTATCTCGCCAACGTCATCCTCGCCGGGGGCGTGCTGCGCCGCCTGGCAAGCCCGGAGCAGAAGTCGCGCTGGCTGCAGCCGATGATCGGGGGCGAACTGCACGCTACGCTGGCATTCAACGAGCCACAGGCCCGGTTCGACCTCGCGAGCGTCTCGACGACCGCATCGCGCGATGGCGACGGCTGGGTCGTCAACGGGCACAAGGGCGTCGTCCTCAATGGCGACACGTCCGACCTCGTCATCGTTCCCGCCCGCACGTCCGGTGATATGCACGATACAGCCGGCATCTCGATGTTCGCTGTCCTCGCCGATGCGGAGGGTGTGTCGCGCAACGCGTACGCAACGGTCGACGGATTGCGCGCCGCCGAGATCCGGCTGGACAACGTCCGCGTCCCGGCGGACGCGCTGCTCGGTCAGGTCGACGAGGGGTTCGCCGCGCTCGATGCCACGATCGACGAGGCGACATTGGCCGTGTGCGCCGAAGCCGTCGGCATCATGCAGATACTGAAGGACAAGACGGTCGAGTACTCGAAGAACCGCGTTCAGTTCGGGTTGCCGATCGGCTCGTTCCAGGCGCTGCAGCATCGCATGGTGGACATGCTGAGTGCTTGCGAGAAAGCGCAATCGCTGCTGGTCTGGGCCGTCATGACCTGTGCCGCCGGCGGCGAGGACGCCAAGCGTGCCGTCAGCTCGATCAAGTACCTGGTCGGCAGCGACGGTCGCAGGCTTGCCGAGGAGGCTGTGCAGATCCACGGCGGCATGGGCGTGACCTGGGAACTCGACGTCGCGCACTATTTCAAGCGCCTGGTCGTGATCGGCACGTTGTTCGGCAACGCAGACTATCACCTCGACAAGCTGGCGTAGGACGATGTTTCCCCAGGTCATCGTCGACTTCTTCAGCGCCAACCAGGAGATCCTGTGGTTCACGACGCTGTTCGTGGACCTCGGTTTCACGCTGTTGCTGTACCGGCTGTTCGGCAAGGTCGGCCTGCAGGTCGCCATCGCGGTCGCGATCATTCTCGCCAACCTGCAAGGACCGAAACTGACGGTCATCTTCGGCCTGCAGACCAGTCTCGGCGTGATCTTTTACTCGAGCATCTTCTTCGCCACCGACGTTTTGAGCGAGAACTACGGCCGAGCCGCGGCCAACAAGGCCGTGCGCATGGGCTTTGCCGTCAGCGTCATCGTGCTGGTCATGCTGAGCCTCGCGCTGCTGTACCAGCCGAGCGACAAGCCTGCGGCGGCCGAGCACTCGGCCAGCATTCACGCGGCGTTTGCCACGATCGTGGACTTTACACCGCGCTTCGTCTTCGGGTCGTTGCTCGCGTATTACGTCAGCCAGCATTTCGACGTGTGGGCATTTCACAAGATCAGGTCATGGACGGGCGAGCGCTGGCTGTGGCTGCGCAACAACGGCTCGACGCTGGCGTCGCAGGTTGTCGACACGACGATCTACTCGCTGGTCGCCTGGTGGGGCATCGTCGACCTGAAGACGGCGCTCGCGCTCGGCGCCGCCAAGTACGTGTTCAAGGTCGTCATCGCCGCGATCGACACGCTGTTCATCTACTGGGCACGCTACGCGTTCCGGCATCGCGCGGTGCCCGAGGCGGCCTGATACACTGGCGCGCATGCAGCCATCGGGCGTCATCACGACAACGACGGATTTCGGTCACAAGGGGCCTTTCGCCGCCGTCATGAAAGGCGTGATCCTGTCGCGCTTTCCCGATGCCCGGATCGTCGATCTGACTCACGACATCCCGGCGCAGTGGCCGCCCGAAGCCGGCTTCTGGGTCAGCCGCGCCTGGCAATGGTTTCCGGCCGGTACCGTCCACCTCGCCATCGTCGACCCGGGTGTCGGCACCGAACGCGACATCATCGTGGCCGAGGTTGCCGGGCATATATTCATGGCGCCGGACAACGGCCTGCTCGCACAGCTGCTCGACAAACATCCCGACGTGCGTGTCAGCAAGCTCGACATGGACAGGGTTGCCTCTCTCGAACTTCCGACACCGAGTGCGACGTTTCACGGCCGCGACATCTTCGCGCCGATTGCCGCGGACATTGCAGCCGGCCGGCTCGCGGTCGGCGACATCGCCAGCCCGACCCGCGACTGGACGCCCGGCTGGATCGACGATCCGGAGGTCGCGGACGACCGCGTAACGGGCGTCATCGTCACCGTGGACACGTTCGGCAACCTGATCAGCAACATCGATGCCGACCTGCTCGAGGGCCTCCGGGAGCCGGTCGCCGAAATCGGCGGTCACCGGATCCCGATGCTGACAACCTACGGCCGTGCGCAACCGGGCGACTACCTGGCGCTCATCAACTCGTTCGGCGTTGTCGAAGTCGCGCGCGCCGAAGGCAGTGCTGCCGACGGTCTCGGCTCCGCGCGAGGCGCACCGCTCGTGATCCGGGAAGATCGAGGGTCGGTCTAGAAACAGGTATACCGTCCCTTAATTTCCGAGTGCCTGCTTCTCGAGC
>JANQGP010000252.1 GCA_028277265.1 Woeseiaceae bacterium
TGATCGATGCGACGCGCAAACTGGTCAACGCGGATCGCCTTGCCCTGATGAACAATGGCGGCGTCTTGATCAATTTTGCGCGCGGTGGCGTTGTCGATGACAAGGCGGCGATCGCAGCCCTCGAGAGCGGCAAGCTTCACGCTTACGTCACCGATTTCCCGACCCCCGAGCTCATTGCGCACCCGAAGGTTGTCGCACTGCCGCATCTCGGAGCCTCGACCGGCGAGGCCGAAGAGAACTGCGCGATAATGGTCGCCGAAAACGTCAAGGACTATCTCGAGAACGGCAACGTGCGTTTCGCCGTGAATTTTCCCGAGGCGCGTCTCGCACGCCTCGATGCCTGGCGCATCACGATCGCCAATGCCAACGTGCCCAACATGGTCGGGCAAATCTCGACCTGTATCGCAAATGCCGGCCTGAACATCGAGGATCTGCTCAACAAGTCGATAGGCGATCTTGCCTACACGATCGTCGACGTGAACGGCGACCCGTCCGAGGAACTGCTCGCCGAGTTGCGCGATATCGACGGTGTCCTGGCTTTGCGAAACCTCGGCAAGCCTGTAACCTGAGGCTGGATACTCACAGTAGCGGCATGGCGACAGGGGACGACAACGGCGACGAGCTGGCGCAGATTCGGCGGCGCATCAACGACATCGATGAGCGTATCCAGTCGTTGATCAACGATCGCGCCAGGATTGCGCAGCAGGTCGGTATCGCGAAAGGCGATCTGGCTGCGGCGGTCGACTATTATCGCCCGGAGCGCGAAGCCAGGGTGCTGCGCAAAGTGCTCGAACGCAACGACGGCCCGATGCGCGACGAGGAAATGCTGCGCTTGTTCCGCGAGATCATGTCTGCCTGCCTTGCCCAACAGGAGCCGCTCAGCATCGGCTTTCTCGGACCGGAAGGGACGTTTACCCAGACCGCGGTTTACAAGCATTTCGGCCATTCGGTCAGGGCATTGCCGTTCCACACGATTGACGAGACCTTCCAGGAGGTCGAGTGCGGGGCGGCGGACTTCGGCGTCGTGCCGATCGAGAACTCCACCGAGGGCAGTGTCAACAACACGCTCGACATGTTTCTGACGTCACCCCTCAAGATCGCCGGCGAAATCGAGCTGCGCATCGAGCAGCACCTGATGGCGAAGGCGAAAGGGCTCGACAAGATCGAGCGCATCTGTGCCCACGAGCAGTCGCTGGCCCAGTGCCGCGGCTGGATTCGGGAGAATCTGCCTCATGTGGAGCTGATCGGGATGCCGAGCAACGCGGCCGGTGCCAGGCGCGCGAGGGACGAGGATGGCACGGCGGCTATAGGACCCGAAGTCGCAGCAGACGTTTACGAACTCGAAGTCCTCTTCAACAACATCGAGGACCGGCCGGACAACGCGACGCGCTTCCTCGTGATCGGACGCGAACTGCTTGCCGCCAGCGGTGACGACAAGACAACCTTGCTCGTCTCGACCGAGGATACGGCAGGCGGCGCCGGCATCCTGCACAACCTGCTACAGCCTTTGGCAACTCATAACGTCAGCATGACCCGCATCGAGTCGCGACCGTCGCGGCGGAAGAACTGGGACTACGTATTCTTCATCGATCTGGAAGGGCATGCGGAGGAGGCGCCCGTTTCCGAGGCGCTCGCCGATCTGGAACAACGGGCATCGCTGTTCAAGGTGCTTGGAGCCTATCCCAAGGCTATCGGCTGAGCGGCCATGGACTTCGTCGTCACGCCGTCTCGCCTGCACGATGCCAGGATACGCGTACCCGGCGACAAGTCCGTCTCACATCGTTCCCTGATGCTCGGGAGTATTGCCGCGGGGCGAACCGAGGTATCGGGTTTTCTGGATGGCGCCGATTGCCTGGCGACGGCGAACGCCATGCGCGCATTGGGCGTGACTATCGAACGCCCGTCGGATACCGAAGTAGTCATCGACGGTGTCGGTCTCCATGGGCTGCGTGCGGCCGCGGCTGATCTGGATCTTGGTAACTCGGGTACGGCCATGCGACTGATGGCGGGGCTGTTGGCGGCACAGCCGTTCGACAGCGTGTTGACGGGCGATGAGTCACTGCGAGGTCGGCCAATGAACCGCATCATCATGCCGCTCACACGCATGGGTGCCGTGATCGAGAGTGACTGCGACGGAACGCCGCCACTTCAGTTGCGCGGTGGCATGCGGCTCACGGGTATTCATTACGAGATGCCGGTGGCGAGCGCTCAGGTCAAATCTGCCGTCTTGCTGGCCGGGCTCTACGCGGCTGGCAGGACGTCGGTGACGGAGCCGGCCGTCACTCGCGACCATACGGAGCGCATGCTGCGGCACCTGGGTAGTGAGGTGCGCGCCCGTGACGGGATCATCAGCGTGGACGGCGGGCCCGTACTGACCGGTCGCCCGATCGAGGTGCCGACGGACTTGTCGTCAGCGACCTTTATAGTCCTTGGCACATTATTGTCAGAACGAGCTGATATTCTTATAGAAAAGGTGGGCTTTAGTCCGACTCGAACAGGCGTTATCGACATCCTCCAGGGGATGGGGGCCGACCTGTCGGTGGAGAATCCGCGACTGCTCGGGGAGGAACCTGTGGCCGATCTGCGCGTTCGGTCGTCAAAACTCTACGGGTGCGACGTGGACCCGGCGCTCGTCTCGCTCGCCATCGACGAGTTTCCCGCCCTGTTCGTGGCCGCCGCGGCCGCACAGGGCACCACGAAGTTCTCGGGGATTGGCGAATTACGGGTTAAGGAAAGCGACCGGATTGCAGCGATGGCGGAGGGCATGCGTCGCCTGGGTATCCGGGTGGAAGAGTCGCCGGACGGCGCAACGGTGTATGGCGGGCGATTCACAGGCGGCGATGTGAACTGCTTCGAGGATCACCGTGTGGCCATGTCGCTGGTAATGGCTGCCACAATCGCGGACGATGAGGTTCGCATCAGAGGCGTCGACAACGTTGACACGTCGTTTCCCGGTTTTCGGGAATGCATCACGAGTATAGGTGCAGATGTTCGGGTGGTTTAAGAGAAACAAGAAGAACGCGCCGACCGCGTCCAGCGCTGTTCCGGTCATTACGTTTGACGGGCCGAGCGGCTCGGGCAAGGGAACGATCGCGCGCCGCGTGGCCGATGCGCTCGGCTACCATATGCTCGATAGCGGGGCACTGTACCGGCTCGTCGCGCTGGCCGCCGACGAAGCCTGCGTGGCTCTCGAGAACAGCGACAAGCTGGCGGCCGTCGCGAAACAGCTCGATGTCCGGTTCGAGGCAAATGGCGCGGGTGAGGAAGTCGTCCGGCTGAACGGCCAGGACGTGACCGAGCGGCTGCGCACCGAACAGACCGGGGCAGGCGCGTCCACGGTCGCCCAGATTCCGGCGGTTCGGGACGCTCTCCTGGCGCGCCAGCGCGCGTTTCGCAAGGTCCCGGGGCTGGTCGCAGACGGGCGGGATATGGGCACTCACGTGTTCCCCGATGCGCGGCTCAAGGTCTACCTGACGGCGAGCGCCGAGGAGCGCGCCAAAAGGCGTCATAAGCAGTTGAAAGACAAAGGCTTGAATGTTAGCCTTGCCGCCCTTTCGCGGGACATAGAAGACCGCGACCGGCGGGATTCGGAACGTACCGTGGCCCCGCTGAAGCCGGCTATGGATGCCAGATTCCTGGATACCACTGGCCAGTCGATCGAGGCGGTGACGCAAACCGTGCTCGATTGGGTCGCCGAACTCTAGATTTCACGTTAAGGCTATTGGACGGGATCGAACCGGACGTTCGTTCCTTTTTTCGTTTTGACCGTCGGTCACAGGAGGTGACTGGACGTTTTGGGTGGGGACTCGGGTCCCCGGGTCTTTATTAACAATGTCTGAATCATTTGCTGAATTATTTGAAGAGAGTTTCGCCAGTCAACAGATCAAGCCGGGTTCCATCATCACCGGCACCGTTGTCGCGGTAAACGACGATGTCGTAATCGTCAGCGCCGGTCTCAAGTCCGAGGCCGTCATCCCCGTAGAACAGTTCAAGAACGACAAGCGCGAAGGCGGCATCTCCGTTGGAGATGAAGTCGAGGTCGCCCTGGATGCCGTCGAGGACGGCTTCGGCGAGACCAAGCTGTCCCGCGAGAAAGCGATCCGTGCGCGTACCTGGACCGAGCTCGAGAAAGCGTTCGAGGACGGTGAAGTCGTCGAAGGCGTGATCAATGGTCGCGTAAAGGGCGGCTTCACGGTTGAGATCGACAATGTCCGTGCGTTCCTGCCGGGCTCGCTCGTCGACGTTCGTCCCGTGCGCGATCCCGCTTACCTCGAAGGCAAGAGCCTCGAGTTCAAGGTGATCAAACTCGACCGGCGTCGCAACAACGTCGTCGTGTCACGCCGTGCGGTTGTCGAGAAAGAATACTCCGCAGAGCGCGAAGCGCTGCTGCAGGAACTGCAGGAAGGCAACACCGTCAAGGGCATAGTGAAGAACCTGACGGACTATGGCGCCTTTGTCGATCTGGGCGGCATAGACGGATTGCTGCACATCACCGATATGGCCTGGAAGCGCGTCAAGCATCCATCCGAGGTCGTCGAGGTCGGCCAGGAGATCGATGTCAAGATCCTCAAGTTCGACCGCGAGCGTCAGCGAGTCTCGCTCGGCATGAAGCAGCTCGGCGACGACCCATGGCAGGACCTCGCGCGTCGCTACCCGCCGCAGACGCGGATTTTCGGCAAGGTCACGAACATCGCCGATTACGGTTGCTTTGTCGAGATCGAAGACGGCGTCGAAGGCCTCGTGCACGTATCCGAGATGGACTGGACCAACAAGAACGTCAATCCGTCCCGGGTTGTGTCGGTCGGCGAGGAAGTCGAGGTCATGGTCATCGAGATCGACGAGGAACGGCGCCGCATCTCACTGGGCATCAAACAGTGCAAGTCGAACCCGTGGGCCGAGTTCGCGGCGACCTACAACCGTAACGACAAGGTTTCGGGCCAGATCAAGTCGATCACCGATTTCGGTATTTTCATCGGCCTCGAAGGTGGCATCGACGGCCTGGTTCACCTGTCCGACATCTCCTGGGATGACGTTGGAGAGGACGCCGTCCGCAACTACAAGAAGGGCCAGGAAATCGAAGCGGCCGTTCTCGCGATCGACGCGGAACGCGAGCGTATCTCGCTCGGCATCAAACAGCTCGAGAAGGATCCGTTCTCGAACTGGCTTGCAGCCAATCCGAAGAACTCGATCGTCAAAGGCACGGTCACCGAGGTGGATGCGCGAAGTGCGACGGTAGATCTCGGCGAAGGTGTCGTTGGAACGCTGCGTGCATCCGAGCTGGCCCGTGGTCGTGTCGAGGATGCGCGGACGATGATCAAGGTCGGCGAAGAGGTGGAAGCCAAGTTCACCAACGTCGATCGCAAGAATCGTTCGATTCAGCTGTCCATCAAGGCGAAGGAAGTTCACGAGGAACAGGAGGCTGTCAGCAGCTACAAGTCTGACGCCGCCGCCGCCCCCGTGGGCACGACTCTCGGTGAGCTTCTCAAGGAAAAGATGTCCGGCGGAAGCAAGAAATAAGTAAAAAAGGTAGCCCAGACCTTGCGGTCTGGGCTACAATTGCCTTTAATATCCGCGGGTTACGTCTCTAGGGCAGTACGGCGACAGGCAAAATGACAAAATCTGAACTGATTGAAGCGATTTCCCGGAAACAAAAGCACCTGCCGGCCAAGGACGTGGAGCTTGCCGTCAAGCACCTTCTCGACCTCATGAGCGATTCCCTGGCCAAGGGGCAACGCATCGAAATCCGGGGCTTTGGCAGTTTTTCCCTGCACTATCGCCCGCCCCGCATCGGCCGCAATCCGAAGACCGGCGAGGCCGTTGCCCTGTCCGGCAAGTACGTCCCGCACTTCAAGCCGGGCAAGGACCTGCGCGAGCGCGTCAACGAAAGCCGCCATTTCCCGATCAAGAGTTGATCCCGCGCGGCATCAGGCCGCATCATAGCCCCGTCGCTTAGCTGTTCCGCGGAGCAATGCCATGCTCAAACGTATCGGCCTGCTGATTCTGGTCGTCGCAATCGTGGTCGTCATGGTCACCTTCACCGCAAACAACACGGGCATGGTGGATATCGACCTGGCGTTCACCAAGGTCACGACGTCCATTCCGCTCGCATTTACCGTCACTTTTGCGCTGGGCTGGTTGTTCGGCATTCTCTGCCTCGGGTTCTTCGCCTTGAGACTCGTCAACGAACGCCGTGTTCTGCGCCGGTCTTTGCGTATGACCGAGAGTGAAGTCTCGAGCCTCCGCAACCTGCCGCTCAGCGATGCCGACTGAATCGACGTTTCTCCTTGCGGGCCTGTTTCTGTTGCTGATCGCAGCGGGTTGGGCCATGGGGCGTTTTGGCGAACGAGATGACGAGGATGCGCCGCCACCGCTCAATATCGACTACCTGAAAGGCCTGAACTTCCTGCTCAATGAGCAGACGGACCAGGCGCTGGAACATTTCCTCAAGATGGTCCGCGTCGATGACAAGACGATCGAGACCCACTTTGCTCTCGGCAGCCTGTTCCGGCGGCGCGGCGAAGTCGACCGTGCTATCCGCATTCATCAGAACATCATTGCCCGTCCGGACCTCGCGGCCGAACAGCGGGACCTGGCATTGCATTCGCTTGCCAGGGACTACCTTGCCGCAGGCTTGCTCGATCGTGCGGAAAAACTCTTCTCGCGGCTGTCTCAGGGCTCCCGATACCAGGTGCAGGCTCTCGAGGCACTGTGTGGCATCTACGAACAGGAACGCGACTGGGAGAAGGCGATAGAAGCCGGCAAGCGGCTGGAAGTCCTGGGTGGCAAGTCGCTGGCGTTGCAGATCGCCCACTATTACTGTGAGCTTGCGGAAACGGCAGCCAATGCGGGGGATTTTGCGTCCGCGCGGCAGTACGTGAAGCATGCGCAGACCGGTCGCCCGCGGACGATGCGCGGAGCGTTGACGCGGGCGCACATTGCACGTGACACGGATGACAACAAGACAGCGCTCAGGCTGTATCACCGCATCATCGATGAAAACACCTACCTGATTGCCGAGGCACTGCCCGAGATGGTCTCCATCTACAGGCGCGAAGGGAAGATCAGCGAGCTCGAACGTGCCCTGCAATCGCTGCTCGACAAGCACCCCGACATGTCGTCACTGGTCGCCTACACGGCCATCGTCAACGACATCGGCGGTATACCGGTGATCGACGAATGCGTCGAGAACTACATGCTGAATGAGCCGACCCTGGCGGAGTTTGTCGATCTCCAACAGTTGTCGGAGGAGGACCGCAACTCGGCCGACTCTGCACTCGCCAAGGTTCGTGGCGCGCTGTCGAAGCTTGCCACGGCCACACCGCGGTACCAGTGCCAGGAATGCGGGTTTTCGAGCCAGCGATTGCTGTGGCAGTGCCCGAGCTGCCGCGCATGGGAAACACAACGACCGGCATCGCGCGTCCAGTTCGATACCGTGCTGCAACACAGCATTACACGATAAATACCCCTGATTCACCGGCGGCGTCGTGCCGCCGTGCTGACTAAGCTCACTGGCTCGTTCACTACCAGGAGGAGCTTAGGATGAGACTCTTTTCCACAATAGCGGCCCTGTTCGTGCTGGCCGCGCCGCTCGCCGCGTTCGCCGGACCGGTCAACATCAATACGGCGGATGCCGAGACGATTTCGGCCGAACTCAAAGGCGTGGGCCTGGCCAAGGCAAAGGCGATAGTCGAGTATCGCAAGAAGCACGGGCCGTTTCGCAGTGCCGACGACCTGTCGCTCGTCAAGGGGATCGGCGAGCGTACCGTCGAGATCAACCGGGCCGATATCAAGGTCCGGGATTCGGCCAAATAGGACAGGCCGGGCGTTCGCTGCCGGGGCCGCCGCAGGGCGGACCCGGCTCTTTCGCATGCGCAGACTCCGTGGTGTCGGCGTAACCCGGATTTCGCTATGATGCGGCCCTTCGCAACTGATGGAGTGCCGCGTGAACCAGAAAGTCAGAGCAGCCGTTTTTCCCGTCGCCGGACGAGGAACGCGTTTCCTGCCGGCGACGAAAGCAAGCCCGAAGGAAATGCTGCCCATTGTCGACAAGCCGCTGATCCAGTACGCCGTGGAAGAGGCGATTGCCGCCGGAGCCACGAAGCTCATTTTCGTCACCGGTGCCTCGAAACGTGCCATCGAGGATCACTTCGACACGGATCCGGAGCTCGAACGGGCGTTGACGGAATCCGGAAAGGACGGGCTGCTCGCATCGATTCGGAACATCGTTCCCGACGGCGTGACCTGCGTCTATATTCGCCAGGGCGAACCGCTCGGGCTCGGCCATGCCGTGCTCTGTGCACGCCCCGCGGTCGGCGACGAGCCGTTCTTCGTTCATTTGGCGGACGACCTGATCGCGAGCGATCCGGGTTGTCTCGCACAGATGGCTGATGAGCACTCGGGGCACGGTGGCAGCGTTGTGGCTGTTGAGACCGTGCCGCGCGAGAACACGTCAAGCTACGGCATCGTCGAGATTGACGAGCGCGATCGTGGCCGCATCATGAGTATTGTCGAAAAACCGGACCCGGACGACGCGCCGTCAGACCTTGCCGTCGTGGGGCGTTATCTGCTCGCGCCCGAGATCTTCGACAAGCTCGAGAACACGGGCAGGGGTGCCGGGGGAGAAATCCAGCTGACCGATGGCATTGCCGATTTGTTGAAGGAGCGAGCGGTGCACGCGTATTCGTTCAGCGGTGTGCGCTACGACTGTGGCAGCAAGCTCGGATACCTCCGGGCGACGGTGGCGTACGGGCTCGATCACGCCGATACCGGCTCGGCGTTTCGCGATTACCTCGAATCCGTGCTCGACGACTAGCGGCCTGGCGAGAGAGTACCAGGAGGCTCAGTCGGCCCATGACCGGCAAGGCGTCACTCGCACTACTGGTACTCGCCAATCTCGTGCCGTTGGCGGGTGTGTGGCTGTGGGACTGGGACGTATTCCTGTTGCTGCTGCTGTTCTGGTGCGAGAACGTCATCATCGGTCTTTTCGGCATCGCGCGGCTCGTCGTGTCGGCGAAACGCGAGACCGCGTTCCATGGGCTATTCCTGCCACTTTTTTTCATGGTCCATTACGGCGGCTTCATGTTCGGCCACTTCATCGTGTTGTTCGGTATGTACGAAAGATTCATGGATGACAGCGGCCGGCAGGTCGAAGCGTCGGACTATTACCGGACAGTTCTCGACGACCTCCACTGGATTGCGATCCCGGCACTGTTCATCTCGCACGGCTGGTCGTTCGTGGAGAACTTCATGGGTCGGCGCGAGCATGAGAACCTGTCGCCGATGCGGGCCATGGGGCTGCCCTACAAGCGAATGATGATCACGCATATCGCCTTGATACTGGGTGGCTTTTTTCTGATCGAACGAGGTCAGCCCCTGGCCGGGCTCGTCTTCCTCGTGTTGCTCAAGATCGGTCTCGACGTGACCTTCCACCGGCGCGAACACAAGGCGCTGAGCCCCTAACTACTCTCTCAACAGGCAACTAAACCGGACCTTCGTAGACGCATCCGGATGTGCAGGTCTCTCGCACGACAACCCGGCTCAGCATGGGGAGCACCTGCGCAAGCTCATTCCAGATCCAGATACACAGGTTTTCGCTGGTCGGATTCTCGAGGCCCGGGATCTCGTTCAGATAGTGGTGATCGAGGCGCTCACGGATGGGCGCAAAGGCTTCGCCGATATCGGCAAAGTCCTGGACCCAGCCGAGTCTCGGGTCCGGGTCGCCGGCCACGTGGATCGCGATTCGGAACGAATGGCCGTGCAGCCGGGCGCACTTGTGATCCTCCGGGACGAAGGGCAGGCGATGTGCAGCCTCGATCGAGAACTCCTTGAAAATCTCCAAGCCAGTAGCTCCAGAAAAAAACGCCATGCGGCACCGGTCCGGCATGGCGTTTTCGAATGTGGCTCCCCGGGCCGGACTCGAACCAGCGACCAACGGATTAACAGTCCGTCGCTCTACCAACTGAGCTACCGGGGAATGGTCTGCGCCTCGGGACGCGGGCCGCGATTCTGGTCCAGCACCGGCCCCATGTCAAGCGGCGAGAGCACGTTTCGTCCGGCGCATGGACTCTTCGAGCTCGGCCATCGAACAGGCGAACGAGATGCGCAGATAGCCCGGCGCCCCGAACGCGGAGCCCGGGACACAGGCGACATCGGCCTCATTGAGCAGGTGTTCCACGAATTCGACGTCTGAAGCCATGCCCTTGTCCGCTATCGCCGCAGAGATCTCGGGGAATGCATAGAACGTGCCTTCACCGGGCCGACACCGGAAACCCGGAATCTCATTGAGCGCGTCGACGATGAAGTCATGGCGCTCTCGATAGGCCCTGGTCATCTCGGCGACGCAGGCTTGCTCACCGTCGAGTGCTGCGACCGCCGCCGCTTGCGAGATACTGCAGGGGTTCGACGTGCTCTGGCTCTGGATCGTCACCATTGCCGTAATGAGTTCGGCGGGACCGGCCGCATAGCCAATGCGCCACCCCGTCATCGCGTAGGCCTTGGAGACGCCGTTAGTCGTTACGGTGCGGTCGGCGAGCCCGGGACAAGCCGTGGCAAAGCTGACGAACGGCTGCTCACCCCAGTGGATGTGCTCGTAGATGTCGTCGGAGACGACCACGACACCCGGGTGCCTTTCGAGTACGGCGCCGAGCGCAGCCAGTTCCGCGCCGGAGTAACTTGCACCCGTCGGGTTGGACGGGCTGTTCAGTATCAACAGGCGGGTTGCCGGTGTGATAGCCGCCTCGAGTCTGGCCGGGGTGATCTTGAAGTGCTCGTCAATGCCGGTCTCGATCATGGTGGCCGTGGCACCCGCGAGGCGCACCATGTCGGGATAGGACACCCAGTAAGGGGCAGGAATTATCGCCTCGTCGCCGGGTCCCAGGAGCGCAAGGCACAGGTTGAAGAGTGCCTGTTTAGCGCCGCTCGATACGACGATTTGCGACACATCGTAGTCGAGCCGGTTTTCGCGCTGAAACTTGCGCCGGATCGCCGCTTTGAGTTCGGCGGTACCGTCGATCGGCGTGTACTTGGTAGCGCCGGCCTCGATGGCGGCGACGGCAGCATCTTTGATGTGCTGCGGCGTATCGAAATCGGGCTCGCCGGCGCCCAGGCTGATCAGGTCACGCCCCTGTGCCCGGAGCCGGGCTGCAAGGGCGAGCACCGCTCCGGTCGGAGAGGGCTTCACGGCGGCCATGCGTTCGGAAACTGGTAAACTCACTCGATTGCCTCCAGGAAATGCAGCTCGATGGTACGTGAACCGGCAGCCCTGCCCAATACCACAGACGAAGAACGTGATCGCCTGACGCTCGTGTCCGATTTCGATGCGGCGGGCGACCAGCCCGGTGCGATCGACGGTCTCGTCGAAGGGCTGGACGACGGGCTCGCGCGCCAGACCCTGCTGGGCGTAACGGGCTCCGGCAAGACTTACACGATGGCCAGCGTGATCGAGCGCTCGCAGCGCCCGGCGATGATCCTCGCGCCCAACAAGACGCTCGCAGCTCAGCTTTACGGCGAGATGCGCGATTTCTTCCCGAACAATGCCGTCGAGTATTTCGTCTCCTACTACGACTACTACCAGCCCGAGGCTTACGTGCCGTCGTCGGACACCTATATCGAGAAGGACGCGTCGATCAATCAGCACATCGAACAGATGCGCCTGTCCGCGACGAAGGCACTGATCGAGCGGCTGGACGCGATTATCGTTGCCACGGTTTCTGCTATTTACGGACTCGGCGATCCGGAGGCCTACTTCAGCATGGTGCTGCACGTCTCGCGCGGCGACCGGATCGAACAGCGCGCCATCCTGCGGCGCCTGGCCGAAATGCAATACACGCGCAACGAGCTCGATCTCGCACAGGGCACCTATCGGGTTCGTGGCGACGTGATCGACATATTTCCCGCCGAATCCGAGCGCGATGCCGTCCGTATCGAGCTGTTCGACGATGAGGTTGAATCGATCGCGTATTTCGATCCGCTGACCGGGGAGGTCCTGCGCCGTGTGCCGCGTTTCACGGTGTTCCCGAAGACGCACTACGTGACGCCGAGGGAAACGCTGCTGGCGGCCTGCGAGGAGATCAAGGTCGAACTCAGGGAGCGGCTCGCCCACCTCAGGCAGCACGAAAAACTGCTGGAAGCACAAAGACTTGAGCAGAGAACTTTATTCGATTTGGAGATGATCAAGGAGCTGGGCTATTGCTCAGGGATCGAGAACTATTCCCGCTACCTGTCCGGTCGGGCCGAGGGCGAGCCGCCGCCTTGCCTGTTCGATTACGTGCCCGACAATGCGCTGCTGATTATCGACGAGAGCCACGTGACCGTGCCTCAGCTCGGTGCCATGTACAAAGGCGACCGCTCGCGCAAGGAGACGCTCGTCGAGTTCGGCTTTCGCCTGCCGTCGGCGCTGGACAACCGGCCATTGCGTTTCGACGAGTTCGAACATCTCTCGCCGCAGACGATCTATGTCTCGGCCACGCCCGGCGACTACGAGCAGGAACACAGCGACAACACGGTCGAACAGGTGGTTCGCCCGACCGGACTCGTCGATCCGGACGTCGAGGTTCGCCCGGCACGGACGCAGGTCGACGACCTGCTGTCCGAGATCGGCAAACGCACCGTGCGGCAGGAGCGCGTACTGGTCACGACCCTGACCAAACGCATGGCCGAAGACCTGACCGAGTACCTGCGCGAACACGGGGTGGCCGTTCGCTATTTGCACTCGGATATCGGTACGGTGGAGCGCACCGAGATCATCCGCGACCTGCGCCTCGGCGCGTTCGACGTGTTGGTCGGCATCAACCTTTTGCGCGAGGGCCTCGATATGCCGGAGGTCTCGCTCGTGGCCATTCTGGACGCCGACAAGGAGGGATTCCTGCGGTCGGAGCGGTCGTTGATTCAGACCGTCGGGCGAGCGGCTCGAAACGTGAACGGCACGGCAATTCTCTATGCCGACGACATGACCGGGTCGATGCAGCGCGCCATGGATGAGACCAGTCGTCGTCGCGACAAGCAGGTGGCGCACAACCGGAAACACGGCATAACGCCTGCAACGATCGTCAAGCAGGTCACCGACGTCATGGAAGCCGCTTACCCGGCGCCGAAGCGGTCGCGGTCGAAAGCGGCCGACAAGAAAGGCATGTACGAGGTCATGACGACCGAACAGGCGATGAAAAAGGCCGCGCAGCTCGAAAAGAAGATGCTCCGCCACGCGCGCGACCTCGAGTTCGAGGAGGCTGCCAGGTTGCGTGACGAGATCCAGGCGATCCGGGCGCACGCCTTCGGCATCGACGAGCAGAAGGCCGGCTGATTTCCCGACCAGCCGCCTGCTAGTAGCCGCGATCAGGATCAACGACGTTGAGCAGCGCCTCGCCGGCGAGGTATCGCCGGATGTTTTCGCGCATCAACATGTCTCGGTAACGGGGATCATTTCCGGCCCA
>JANQGP010000254.1 GCA_028277265.1 Woeseiaceae bacterium
GGCGCCGCCGCAGCCGCGCAGGCCGGCCGCCGCCAGCTCCGCGATGACGCCGTCGGAGCCGATCTCGATGGCGCGCTCGATGGCCGAACCGCGTCGAACGGTCATATTGAGCAGCGGTCCCTTTCTGCGAATCGCGTCATTGATGACGAACCATTCGAGGGGCCACTCCTCGAGCGGAACTTCGTCCTTGATCAGCGCCGCCATCTCACGCGCGCGTTCGGGGGTTACGCGGTCGATTGCGATACCGTTGACGAGAACCGCAGGGCCACGCTCGCAAAGGCCGGTACACGACGTGAAGTCGACGCACCCGATATCCTCCGGGCCGGGGATACCCGGCTCGACGCCCAGTTCGTCACAGAGCACACGCGCGCTCTCGCGGCTGCCCAGCATGTGATCGGTGATGCTGTCGCTGAAGTAGATGTCGTAGCGACCACGCGGCGTGTCGTGCAGGAAGCTGTAAAAGTCGATCAACGCGCGAATCTTGGTTCGCGGCATGTTGAGGCTTTCCGCCAGTACTTCGACGTCGCTTTCCTCGATAACGTTGTGGGCGAGTTGCAGATTGCGGAGCATCTGCATGACCATGCGGGGGTCGCGGCGATAGTGCGCAAGTTGTTCTTGCACAACAGATTCAGGTTGAGAGTTCAACGCCGTTCCTTTGTGCGAATAGAGGCCAGATGCGCATATCGTATGCCTATAGGCTTAGAGGGATATCTCGGTTTACCGAAATAGCATTTCGTTCCGTGCCGGACCATATATTAGCGAGTTCTAATACATTTGGTAGAGTAGGATGTGATGCATGTCGAGGCTGTTTTCGTAGCATTTTCTCTGTCGGAGTGTGGTGAGTGCCATGAACAGGAAAGCCGCTGGAATACTACTGCGCGCGGTGCTGGAGCCACGCAGACCGGGTGCTCTGAAAGCGATCGCCGACGCGATCGAGGCCGGGGCCGACCCGAACGCCGTTTGTCCGGAAACCAGTACCTCCGGCGGGCCGGTTCGCGGCGGCAGCACGCTGCTGACGCATGCGATCGACCAGTCGGCCGCGAATGCCGTACGGACACTGCTCGGGTGCGGTGCGGACCCGAATCTCGCCGATGAGAACGGCTGGACGCCGTGGATGGCCGGCACGCTGGTGGACGGTTCGAAGCGCACGAGAATCCAGGCGCTGCTCGACGAGTACGGGGCCGACAGGCAGGGCGAGCACATCGGTTTGTTGGCGCGCGCGATAGTGGGCGGCGACGTTGCTCACGCCGAATCGCTCATCGAGTCCGACGATGATCTCGGGGTCCTTGCGACGTTTCGTGTCGACCTCGTCGGACATCAGGTCCGAAGCGGAAACGAGGCGATGCTCGAGTTCCTGCTCCAGCGCGGCATGGCCTCGTCGTCCACGCACCTGCGGAATGCGATTCGTAACCGAAGCCCGGGCGCCGTCGACATGCTGTTGCGGTACGGGCAGCCGCCCGAACGGCCGGACGAAGACGAGACGCCGCTGATGACTGCGGCAGCGATGGGTGAGATGGGTATGGTCCGGCGGCTGGTCGAAGGCGGTGCCGACGTCAATCGAAGCGCTGACGAATCGGGTGAGTGGACGCCGTCGTTCTACGCGCGGCAAGCGGGCCATGACGAGGTCGCGCGTTGGCTCCAGGCGCGGATGAGTGAAGCCGCGCTTCGGACAAAGGCAACGATAGACGCAGGGCGGGACCCAAAATACGCACTGCTTTATGCACGGGCGACTGCCGGCGATTCATTGTCCACCGACGAGATCGTCAAGACGCTCGTGCAGTGGGACGAGCGTTACGGTGTCGCTGTAATCGACGCCACGGCCGACAGCGTCTCACTGGCATTCGAGAGGCTGCCGAAGGACATGCCGGGGCTCCTGGAGGCCGTGCGGACGCTGTGTCCCGACGCAAGTGACGGCGAGGAGGAGTTGATTGCACAATTGCGGGCGGAGAAGACCTTGTCACTCTGGTGGGACTAGGCTCCGCGTTTTTTCTGTTGATCGAAAAGTCAAAAATTACAAACAGTTACGCGAGAAACGTTCTTAACCACTTCACATAATGGGCGTTTCGGCATAGACTGGACCGACAACGACAACAGAAACGAATAAGAACCCATAGCGGCCTCGTCTCCGGGGCCAAGTGAGGTCGTCATATGAGCGTGCATTCGACCCTGCCCGAAGTGAGCGGCGGGACAGGTATTGCGCCGGCCGCATCGTCGCTGACGCGGCGCCACGAGCGAGCCCAGGCAAGCCTTGAAAGAGCCTTCGAACGCGAAAAGCGCGTTGTCGTAATGGTTGGTGTGGACAGCGTCGAGCTTGGCCAGGTCGTCAGCGCGTTCGTCGAGGGTCTCGATCAGCGGACCACGTCTGTTCGCCTGCGCAACCCGCAAGCCAACGCCCTTGCCGCGTTTGCCGAGATCAACAGGGCGATCGGCTTCGATCCCAAGGACCTGACGCTGTCGGACCTGCAGAACGTCCTGACGCTGTTCCTCGAGTATCAGTGCAATCACCACCACCGTACCGTCCTTTGCGTCGAGAAGGCGGACGAACAATCGATGTGGCTGCTCGACTGTATTGCGCGTCTCGTTTCGTCGTGCAAATCGACACCGGTCGGCCGCAGTCTGATGGTCTTACTGACCGGCAGTTCGCGGTTGACCGACATACTGCAATACGACGCTCTCGATGCGATTCGAACGGATGCGGGCACGCCGATCCGGATCGGTCCGTTGTCGATATTCGAGACCCGGGAGTTCCTGCGCACCATGAGTGCGACGGCGGGACACGGCGACGTTCAGTCGTCTTTCGAGTTCGATGCCGTGGAGCGCCTGCACAACCTGAGCGGCGGAGTCCCGCATGTCGTTGCGAAGCTGTTCCGGGAGTGCATGGCGATGACACGAAAAAGCGGGCACCGGCCGGCAACCAGCAAAGTCGTCGCCGCGGCCGCGAGAAACCTGCGTGCCGCGGCGTCAATCGAGGCAAGGGTCTCGCCGCCGAAGCCGGCGTTGATTGCGGCCGGGACGGCCGACTCTTCCCGACGGCGGCTCCGCTTCCGGGTTCCTGACCGCGAGCCACTGGAATTCGAGCTTCGGCCGGGACGGTATTTGATCGGCCGGGGGCCGACTGCGGATATCAAGTTGTTGAGTCCGGCGGTGAGCCGGCGGCACGCATTGCTGATCGATACCGGGGAGTCGGTGCAGGTTCTGGACCTCGGCAGCGTGAACGGCGTCTTCGTCGATGGAAAGCGTATCGCCGAGGGAACCCTGGAACCGGGAAATGTCGTGACGCTGGCCGATTGCAGGCTCGAATACCAGGCCGGCGACTGATCGCCCCGCGACCGCCAGGGAGGGCATTGTCATGCTGGACGACCCGAGGGTCGAACGATTCGTCGGGCCCGACGTCGAGTACTATCGCGCTCGATGGCAACGCTTCATCGAACGGCCCGGCACCACGGACATCAGGACGACGTCGAAGCCGTGAGGCCCCAGGCGGGGAGAACGAAGATCAGCAGAAAGCCTGTGTTGAACAGGATGTTTAGCGGCGCGCCGGCGGCGACGGACATCGCGCAGTCGACGATGTACCAGCTGCCGATGCCGAGAAGGATCAACCGGCGGCCGAGGGCCGGCTCGCGAGGGCAAAGCTCGGTCGCCACAACCCAGAGCATGACTCCGAGGCCGGCCATCAAGCCGCCGGTGATCGCGCTTAGCAAACGCGCAGCGCCGGTATCCACCGACTGCGCGGAATCCGGCGGGAAGAAGACGAAGTCGACCATCAGATTGACGGGCCACTGCAGCGACGGCACGGCAGCGGCCCCGATGAGCAAGCCGAATCCGAAGGTGACGGCGGCCCCGATCTTCAGCCAGCGAATGCGCGCGTGATTGTGCATGACGATCTCCTTGAGCAACCGGGAAGCAGCTTAGGAAGGCGACGTAAGCATCGCAATTACCTCGCAGGTAAGTGGCAGGCTGCGGTGTTCGGCTACACTGGGTCTCCCCGGAACCGAGGAATTCTCGATGGCAGAAGCGTTCGGCACATTGTTGAAAGAGTGGCGGTCACGGCGCCGCATGAGCCAGCTCGATCTGGCGTTGGCATCGAACGTGTCTGCTCGCCATATTTCGTTTCTCGAGACCGGCCGTGCGAAACCCAGCCAGCCGATGGTGCTGCGGCTGTCGGAGTCGCTCGAGGTGCCGCGGTCCAATCGCAATGCGTTGCTCAACGCTGCGGGTTTCGCACAGGCCTACAAAGCCCGAAGGTTCGATGAGGCGGAGATGTCGGATGTCAGTGCTGCGATGACCTGGATGCTCGATCGCCACGACCCGTTCCCGGCGATCGCACTCGATCGCCACTGGCATATCGTACGTATGAACACGTGCTCGAAGGCATTGCTGGAGCCGATGGGGATAGGTCAGGGCGACAGCCTGCTCGAGGCGTTCCTCTCGGGCGGCCCGTTCGCCGCGGCACTCGAGAATCGAGATGAGATTGCTGGCCACATGGTCTCGCGATTGCGCACCGAAAGTGCGCACCTGGGCGGGGACGGTGTGCTCGATACAGCGGCGGATCGGCTCGCTGCGATGGTGGGCGAGGATCCGCCCGTTCGCGAATCGCGCATGCCTGCGATCATCGCGGCACGCTACAGAGTCGGCGACGTCACGTTGTCGATGTTCTCGACAATCGCCCAGTTCGGGTCAACCGAGGACATCGTGCTCGCGGAGATGAAGATCGAGCTGATGTTCCCGGCCGATGAGTTCACGCGGCAGGCCCTGTTGGCCAGGGCCGGCCACGCGTAGTATTGCCGGAGCGCTAATTGCCGAAGCGGTACTCGAACCCGAGCGAAATGACGTCGGTGTCGACGTTATCGAGTTCGAAACGGCTCCAGTCGCCGGTCAGTGAGAAGTTGCGGGACAGGTCGACCCGGGCGCCTGCACCGTAGTACGGATTCTCGTCGCTCGGGACGTCGATGGAGAAGCCGTCAACACGGACGTCGGCGTCCCAGAAGAACACACCGGCCCGGCCGAACAGCGAGACGTTGTCGCTGAGCGGCAAGCCGAGAGTGCCACCCAGGGTCCAGCCGTCCGCCGAGATACTGGTCAGGGATGAAACCGGTCCCACGACGATGGTCTCGTCGACGTCACCGAAGTCCTGGTAGCTCAGCTCGATGCCGAACAGCTCGCCGAACTGATAGCCGCCGGTGATTCGATATGCCGTGGAGTCTGCATCGAGATCGATGCCGTCGAAGGTCTCGTCGACCGTCGTCGAGCCGATGCTCCCGCCCACGAAGAACCCGCTGTCAGCCGAGGCTGCAACGGGTACCGAAAGGGCGGCTGTGGCCATGCCGGCGAGCCATAATGTCTTGGATTTCATGAATATTCTCCTTCGAATTGCCCATACGAAGATGAGGGGAAACATCATTAGGCATCACGCAAGCTGAAGGAAACCTGAAGAAATACGGTATTCCGAAGACGTCTCGGACGGCGCGATGCGAGCGCCGTGTAGACCTTGCACAGGTGCCGTGATGCGTGCACGAAAACGGGGCGCCGGCCGAGTGTTTTGTTTCCGCCCGCTCATTGCGGCATCATCAAGCTCCCCGCCACGCAAGAGACAAGCAAATCGCCAATCAAGCCGCTATCCGCCGGGTAGTGTTCACCGACCTCGACGGGACGCTACTTGATCACGATACGTACGACTGGAAGCCTGCGGCTGGCGTTCTCGCGGAG
>JANQGP010000322.1 GCA_028277265.1 Woeseiaceae bacterium
GCAGTGCAGCGTCAAAATACTCGTTCTCTTTTACGCGAACGCTTGGCATGGTTCAGGTTTTCCGTCCAGACATAAATAAACCCGGCGCATGGCCGGGACTCAGCAGCGCATTCTAACGCTGCAGTCAGCGGTTTGCAAAGGAAAAAGGGGACAGTGACCATGTTTCCGTCCTATCATAGCGGCCCGCGGGCGAGTGCCCCGGAAACATGGTCACTGTCCCCCCTTTTTCTATGCTGATCCTCGGAATCGAAACCTCCTGCGACGAAACGGGCGTCGCGCTGTACTGCACGGAGCGGGGCCTGCTCGCCGAGGCTTTGCACAGCCAGGTAGACCTGCACGCTGTTTACGGCGGGGTCGTGCCCGAAATCGCGTCGCGCGACCATGTTCGGATGCTTTTGCCTCTGATTCAAAGGGTTATGGACGAGGCGGCCATAGAAAAGCCTGATGCAATCGCCTACACCGCCGGGCCGGGGCTGGTCGGCGCACTGATGGTCGGCGGAGGCATGGCCAACGGCCTGGGGCTCGCCTGGGACTGCCCCGTCATCCCGGTGCACCACATGGAGGGGCACCTGCTCGCACCGATGCTCGAGGACGAGCCGCCGGCCTACCCGTTCCTTGCGCTGCTCGTGTCAGGCGGCCACTCCATGCTGATCCGGGTCCGGTCGCTGGGCGACTACCGGGTCCTCGGCACGACGCTCGACGACGCCGTCGGCGAGGCGTTCGACAAGACGGCCAAGCTGCTCGGCCTCGGTTACCCGGGAGGACCGGCGCTGGCCAAGCTCGCCGAGACCGGTGACGAGACGGCTTACGATTTTCCGCGCCCGATGGTGAACAAGCCGACAATGGATTTCAGTTTCAGCGGCCTGAAGACCGCGGTCATGCTCGAAGTTCGCAAGGCCGAGACCGAAGGACGGCTCGAGGAATCCAGGGCCGACCTGGCCGCGTCGTTCCAGCGCGCCGCTGTCGATACGCTGGTTGCCAAGTCGATCAGGGCGGCGCGTGCCGAGGGCCTCGAGCGCATCGTCGTCGCGGGCGGCGTCGGCGCAAACAAATTGTTACGAAAAGAGATTGCAGACCGCTTCGACGGCGAGGTCTACTACCCGAGGCTCGCTTTCTGCACGGACAACGGTGCGATGATTGCCGTCGCAGGTGCCCTGCGTCTCGCCGATGCCGCGACCGCCGGGCAGATCCGGGCCCGGGCCCGCTGGTCGCTGGAGTCGCTCGGCATCCCCGGAAGGTAACAGGACGACAGCGTCAATGGACAAGATATTTCTCCGCGAACTCAGGGTCGATACGATCATAGGAATCTGGGAGTGGGAACGTAAGATCCGGCAGACCATCGTGATCGACCTCGAGATGAGTGCCGACATCCGCAGGGCGGCAGCAACGGACGACATCGAGGACACGCTGGATTACAAGGGCGTGGCCAAGCGCGTACAGCAATTCGTCGCCGAGTCGAGTTTTCAGCTCGTGGAGACGCTGGCCGAGCGTATCGCCGGTGTCGTTCGCGACGAGTTCGACGTTGCCTGGGTACGTGTCCAGGTGCACAAGCCCGGTGCGATCCGCGGATCGCGGGACGTCGGAATCGATATCGAGCGCGGGACGCGGCCGGAGTAACGCGTGGCGACGGTTTACCTGGGTATCGGAAGCAATATCGATCCCGAGGAAAACCTGCGCCTCGGTATCGCTGAGTTACGCCGACGTTACGGCGAGATCGAGCTTTCAGCCGTGTATCGCAGCCGTGCCGTGGGCTTCGACGGCGACGATTTCCTGAACCTGGTGGTGCGCTTCGAGTCTGAAGAATCCCCGCAGGCGATTTGCGAGGCCATCGAGGTTATACATAATCTCGCCGGTCGCGACCGCAAGGGCGGAAAATGGGAAGCGCGTACTCTTGATGTCGACCTGCTTCTCTACAATGACCTGGTGGTCGATGCACCGCCCGCGCGGTTACCGCGGGACGATATTCTGGAGTACAGCTTCGTCCTGCGGCCGATGGCCGAACTTGCGCCCGGGCTGGTGCATCCGGAGACCGGAAAAACCATGCTCGAGCATTGGCGCGAGTTCGATGCCGGGCATCAACCGCTCGAAATCGTCGGCGTTGTTCTCTGAAGAGGTTTGCTATGCGCGTTCTGACTGGTTCACTCATCTTCCTGATGCTGGCCGCCTGCGGCGGCGGCGGCGATGGCGGTGTCGATACGGCGCCGGTTCCGTCGGCATGCTCGAACGACGGGCAGAAGCAATTCGTGCTCGATCAGCTTTACGCGTGGTACCTGTGGAACGATTTGCTGCCCAACGGCATCAGCATCGATGACTACGCGAGTCCGGAAGAACTCGTTGCCGTCGTGACGCAGACGTTCGGGCCGCAGCAGCCGGGCGGCGGGCCGCTCGATCGCTTCAGTTCGGTCGGTTCCCTGCAGGCGGATCAGGAGTTCTTCGGCGAGGGCCGATACGAGGGCTTCGGTTTCAGCTGGCGCTTCGAAGGCGGCGACATGGTGCTCACCCGCGTGTTCGTCGACAGCCCGGCGGGGGTTGCGGGCTTCGCGCGGGGCCAGAAGGTCCTGACGATCGACGGTCGCACGATCGCCGAGATCGATGCGAGCGAGGGGGTCAATGCGGCTCTCAGCGGGCAGACCGTGGTGTTCCAGATTGAAAACCAGGATATGTCGACGTTCACGACGACGTTGACGAGGGACATCGTCACGATCGATCCCGTACCGCAGTGGCGTGTGATCGACCAGGGCGCCGGGCAGCCCGCCGTCGGCTACATGGAGCTCGCGACGTTCATCAGCACGGCCGATCCCGAGTTTGAGACCGTGTTCAGCGATTTTCTCGCCAACGGCGTCCGCGACGTCATCATCGACATGCGCTACAACGGCGGCGGACTCGTCAGCACAGCCCGGCTGCTCGGCAATTACCTCGGCGGTCTCGACAACGACGGCCAGGTCTTCTCCAATACCGAATTCAACGCGGATCGCGCCGCGGACAACAACAGCACCGAGTTTTTCGCGCGCCAGGGTTCGTCCGTCAGCCTGGATCGCCTGATCATCGTCGCATCGCGCGGCACGGCATCGGCCAGCGAGCTCGTCACCAATTCGCTCGATCCCTACCTCGCGGATGGCGTCTACATCGTCGGAGACAACACTTTCGGCAAACCCGTCGGCCAGATCGGCCTCGAGTTTTGCGAGAAGATCCTGCGACCGACGTCGTTCAGACTTACCAATGCCGCCGGTTTCGGCGACTATTTCGATGGCCTGCCCGTCGACTGTACCGCGCCGGATGACTCGAGCATCCCCGTCGGTGACGACCTCGATCCGAACGTGATCGCGGCCCTGTCCTACGTCAACGGCGCAGGTTGTCCGGTCGTTTCGTTGCCGGGCGGCCAGCAGAAACCCACCTTGTTCGATATCGAGGTACCGGACCTGACCGGTCCGCCCGAACGCGAGTTCGCCAACGCGTACTAGTGTCCTGTCGACGGGCCCGGGCTACCAGCCTATTGAACGACCGCCGTCGACGGCAACGATCTGTCCCGTGACGTAGCTTGCATCACGCAACAGGTACAGCACGCACCCGGCGATATCGTCCGGGTTCCCGGCACGCGCCAGAGGCACCCGGCGCAGGATCGTCTGCTGTGCGGCGTCGCTCATGCCGTCCTCTGGCCAAAGGATGGCGCCCGGGGAAACACCGTTGACGCGAATCTCCGGCGCGAGGTCTTTCGCCAGCGAACGTGTCAGCATCGCGAGCGCGGCCTTGGCCGGGCCGTAGACCACGTGATTGCGCAAGGGCCTCTGCGCATGAATGTCCACGATATTGACGATCGCGCCCTTGTTGTCGCGCAGTTGCGGCAGCGCTGCCTGGGTCAGGAACAGGGGCACCTTGAAATTGCTGCCGACGAGGTCGGCCCAGTGTTCCTCGGCGATGTCGCCGATCGGCGTCGGGTAGAACGTCGACGCGTTGTTGACGAGCGCGTCGAGGCGACCGCCCCAGTCGACAACCTGTTCGATCAGGCCGGGCAGGGCGGCCGTGTCGAGCAGATCGGCCTGGAAGGCCGCTGCCGAGTTCTCTCGCGACGCGTTCAGTTCGGCCGCGAGCGCTTCCGCCTCGTCAGCGGAACCGCGATAATGGATTGCAACGTGCGCGCCGTTCTGCTGCAAGCGTGTCACAATAGCCGCCCCGATCCGGCGCGCGGCTCCGGTCACCAGTGCGACCTTTCCGTCCAGTGTGTTTTCAGTCATCGCTCGATATTGACATGCCACAGTACACCCCGCCATCACTGCCGCGTCCGGACGAGGCCGGCCGCTCGCACTCAGAGCGCGTGGCAGCGCATATTCGGGAATGCATCGAGGCGGCGGGCGGCCGGATCGGTTTCGCCGAGTTCATGCACCATGCGCTGTACGCGCCGGGCCTCGGTTACTATGTAGCCGGCGCCGCCAAGTTCGGTGAGGCTGGCGATTTCATCACCGCGCCCGAAGTCTCGGGCGTGTTCGGCGCCGTCCTCGCACGGCAGTGCGCCGAGACCATCGGCGAACTCGGGCATGGCGCGATTCTCGAAATCGGAGCGGGCAGCGGAAAGCTCGCGGCCGACATGCTCGAAGCACTCGAAGCGCTCGGCGCGCTGCCCGAGACTTACCGTATCCTGGAGGTCTCCGCCGATCTGCGTGAGCGCCAGCAGGACCTGCTGGCGGAACGCGTTCCGCACCTCGTGGACCGTGTCGTTTGGCTGACGGGGCTGCCCGAATCGCATCGCGGCGTCATTGTCGCCAACGAAGTGCTCGACGCCTTGCCCGTGGAAAGATTCGTGCGCCGCGGCGACGGCGTTTCGCGCCAGTGCGTCGCGGTCTCGAATGGCGACTTTCGCTGGGACGAGGAGCCGGCCGGCGACAATCTCACGCGCGCCGTTACGAGTATCGAAGCGCATCTCGGACGGGCGCTGCCTGACGGGTTCACTTCGGAGGTGTCGCTCGCGAGCGTGAACTGGATTGCCGATGTCGCTGCGTCGCTCACGGACGGCGTCGTCCTGCTGTTCGACTACGGCGTAACACGCCGCGAGTATTATGCCGAGGATCGCCCCGAGGGTTGGTTGCGCTGTCACTTTCGCCATCACGCGCACAACGATCCGCTCGTGCTTGCCGGAATCCAGGACATCACCGCATGGGTCGACTTCACGGCTGTCGCCGAATCGGCCGGTGCGGCCGGACTCGACATTGCAGGGTTTTCCGCGCAGGCGCAGTTTCTGATCGCGGGCGGTCTCGATGCCGTGATGGCCGATTTCGGGACCCTGTCACTCGAGCAACAACTCGAATTGTCGCAACAGATCAAAACGCTTACCCTCCCCGGGGAAATGGGGGAGAACTTCAAGTGCCTGGCGTTGCGCCGCGGCGACATGTCCGCGCCGTCGGCATTTGCGCTCGCCGACAGGACGCACACTCTATGACCACACTGCAAATCGTCGTACTCGCCATCGTCCAGGGGTTGACCGAATTCCTGCCGATCTCGAGTTCGGGGCATCTCGTGCTCGTTCCCTACCTGGTCGACTGGCCCGATCAGGGACTGGCCTTCGACGTCGCCGTGCATTTCGGTTCCTTGCTGGCGGTCTGTGCGTTCTTTCGCAAGGACCTGCTCGGTTTGCTCCGCGGCGGGCTGCAGGTGGTCGGCGGCGATATCCGGACGCCGCAGGCCACCATGGCACTCGGCATCGCGCTCGGCACGATACCGGCCGCCGTAGCCGGGCTGTTGTTCGCGGGATGGATCGAGGCCAACCTCCGTGATCCTCGCATCATCGTGTATACACTGGCCGGCTACGGCATCCTGATGGCGCTGGCGGACCGTTATGCGCCGCGCGATAAGAGCATCAGCGAGGTTCGCATTCGCGACGCACTCGTAATCGGTGTCGCCCAGGCGCTCGCGCTCGTGCCGGGTACGTCGCGATCGGGCATCACGATCACGGCCGGTCGCCTGCTCGGGTTCGAACGGCAGGATGCAGCACGCTTTTCGTTCCTGTTGTCGGCACCGGTCATCCTGTTGGCGACTGTCTACAAAGGCGCCGAGCTGATCCTCGGCGATACCGCGGTGCCCTGGGGCGAGCTCGCACTCGGTGTCGTGGTTTCGGCTATAGTGGCTTACTTGAGCATCGAATTTTTCATGCGCTTTGTCACTCGCATCGGTCTCGCACCGTTTGCGATTTATCGACTGATGCTGGCCGGTTTGATCGTCTATGTCCTGGCTTAGAACCGCCGCACTCTTACTCCTGGCCGGCAACGCCTTCGCCGTCGAGGGTTTCATCGTCGGTGGCGGTGTCGAGGCAGACTCGGCCGATGGCGTTGCCGTCTCGGCGATCGCGGATATCGGTCTGACCGGGAAGACCTGGCTGACGGCGGCCGCCGCGCACAATTCGGTCGATGGGCGGAGCGGCCGCTCGCTCGATACCTGGTATGGCGACCTCAGTCTCGATCACTGGTTCGACCCGGTGGGTGTCCGGGGCGGCGTTGCGTACTGGGGCGATAGCGACACGCTCGAGTCGATCGACTGGCAGGGTTCGGTTTACTGGCGTGGCGACAGGGCGATGTTCGGTGCCGATTACGAGTATCGCGACTTCACCGTGCAGCTGCCGGCGTTCGATGCGTTTCCAGGTCGGGACGTCAGTTTCGATGCAACCGGCATTGGATTCAGCACGCGGTTCGATCTCAGCGACACGGTAAGTCTCGGGCTGCGCGGCATGGACTACGACTACAGCGTCAACCTCTCTCTGACCGACAACAGACCCATCCTGCAGCTCCTGACGTTCTCGCGACTGAGCCTGATCAACAGCCTGGTCGACTACCGCGCCAATGCCACGTTGAACCTCGATGCCGGCAAGAGCCGCTGGCAGCTCGAAGTCGGGACGTTCAGGGGAGAGGTCGATGGCGGCCGGACGACATCCGCGACCGTGCGCTTCATGACGCCGCTCGGCAAGAGCAGCGACATCGAGCTCGGACTTGGCGTCGACGACTCGGATCTCTATGGCGACGTGACGTTCTTTTCCGTCTACATCTTCTTCTATGGCGGCTAGGCCGCCGATGCTATGGCAGCAACTACGTCGCTGACGCCTTGAACGCCGCGATCGCGTGCTTGCGCGCACGCCGGATGGCGGCGGGAATCTTGTGCGCCGGTGTTTCGCGAGCGATTGCGGCTGCATCCACCGAGGCCGCCGCTTCGAACGCGGCGCGAATATAGGACGCCTGTCCATAACGGCGGTCCTCGAGTCCGGTTCGGCCGCGGGCATCGGCTTCGCACGAAATCACGAACTGCTCGAAACGCTCCGGACGCCGAAACGCGTCGGTCTTTTCGAA
>JANQGP010000395.1 GCA_028277265.1 Woeseiaceae bacterium
GTCGGCTTTCTCGAACGGACCGTCCTGCCGCAACGGAAAATCATTGACCAGGATGTCGAGACTGCCGAGTTTGTCAGCAGCATCCTCGATCAGGGCCTCCAGTCGATCCGCGTCGGTCAGCGGGGCGCCAACCCCGGTGACGCCCCTCACCCGCTGAAACAGCTGCTCGACGCCGCTGTTGGCCGTGTCGGCGGCCACCACCTTCGCCCCGTGCTTTAGCAGCGTGCGGGCGATCGCTTCACCGATGCCGCCGCCGGCATTGAGCACGAGAGCGTTGAGACCGTAAAGGCGCTTCGGTTCAGCCATGCGGAATCCTTGTTGCGGGGTCAGTCTTCGGGAAGCGCATAGTCCGCGAATTGTTTGCGCAATTCAATCTTCTTGACCTTTCCTGTCGCGGTATGCGGCAGCTCGTCGACGAATGCAACGTCGTCCGGAATCCACCAGCTGGCGACCTTGCCGTCGAAGTACGCGATAATCTCGTCCTTGCCGGGATCCTGCCCTTCGGCCCTCACGACGACCAGCAGCGGACGCTCGGTCCACTTCGGGTGCGCGACACCGATGACAGCGGCCTCGGCGACGGCAGGATGGCCCATCGCGGTGTTCTCGAGTTCGATCGAGCTGATCCATTCACCGCCGGACTTGATGACGTCCTTGGTCCGGTCGGTGATGGCCATGTAACCGTTCTCGTCGATCGTCGCGACGTCGCCGGTTTCGAACCAGCCGTCTTCGGTATGGGTGCCCGCACTGCCCTCGAGCTTGAAGTAGTCGCTGCAAACCCACGGACCGCGGACCTGCAAGGCGCCGTAGGCGACGCCGTCCCACGGCAGCTCCCTGCCCTCGTCGTCGACGATGCGCAGCTCGCAACCGAAGAGGCCGCGCCCGGCCTTGGTCGCGAGGTCGAGTTGCTCGTCACCGGACAGCGACTCGAGCCCCGCCTTCATCGTATTGATCGTGCCGAGCGGGCTCATCTCGGTCATGCCCCAGCCCTGGATTGCCTGGACACCGTGTTTGTCGCGGAACGCCTGGATCATCGCGCGCGGCACGGCTGCCCCGCCGATGATCGTGCGATCCAGCGCTTCGAGCGTTTTGTCCGCCTGATCGCAGTACTGCAACAGGCTGAGCCACACGGTCGGCACGCCGAGCGCGAGATTCACGCCCTCGGACTCGATCAGGTTGTAGAGCGCCTCGCCGTCGCCCATCCTGGGCCCCGGCATGACGAGCTTGGCGCCCGACATCATCGCCGAGTACGGCACGCCCCAGGCATTGACGTGGAACAGCGGCACGACGGGCAGCACGACGTCGCGGCTCGACAGGCCCATGACGTCGGGCCCGAGGCAGGCGTAGGCGTGCAGGACCGTCGAGCGGTGATCGTAGAGGACGCCCTTGGGGTCGCCGGTGGTCCCGGACGTGTAACAGAGTGCGGAGGCGGTGCGCTCGTCGAGCTTCGGCCACTCGGGATCCGCCGATTCCCCGGCGAGCAATGTCTCGTAGCAGACCGCGTTCGGCAACGCCGTTTCGGGCATGTGCGCCGCGTCGGTCATGATCACGAAGCCCTCGACGTTGCCGATCTGCGGCAACAGCTTCTCGAGCAGCGGCACGAACATCAGGTCCGTGAAGATCCAGCGATCCTCGGCATGATTGATGATGAAGACGAGCTGCTCGGGGAAGAGGCGCGGGTTGATCGTATGGCATACGTAGCCCATGCCGCTGACCCCGTAATAGATTTCGAGGTGCCGATAGTCGTTCCAGGCGATCGTCGCGACACGATCGCCCTTCTCGAGGCCGAGATTCCCGAGCGCGGCCCCGAGCTGCCGAGCCCTTGTCATAACGTCGCCGATCGTGCAGCGATGTTCGGGGTTATCCACCGTAACCGACACGATCTCGCGCTTTGCGTGAAATTTCTCCGCATGTTCCGCGATCGTCGAGACGAGCAGCGGCGTGTCCATCATCAGTCCGCGCATTTGTGATTCCTTTTCCTGGATAAACATCAATTTTTCATAAGGTTATCTGACATTCCTGCTTCCCGAAACCATGTTATGCTTGCGCCCGAAAAGACAAGACATCCCAAAGGGGGGGACAGATGAAACCGATTGGTACCAGCATACTCAATCTCGGTCGCGTTCTCGCTTTGCCTCTGGTCGGCCTGAGTCTGGCCGCCCCGGCAACGGCGCAGGAAGCGGTGACGGTGCTCGAAGAGATCACCGTCGTTGCGCAGAAGCGCGAGCAGAACATCATGGACGTGCCGGTCGCGATCACGGCAGTCACGGGCGCACAAATCGAAGCGTCCGGCATCAAGGACATGATCGACCTGCAGCAAAATGTCCCCGGACTGATCGTGGGCGGCAGCCAGACGACGACGACGTCCAACTTCTCGATTCGCGGCATCGGTTCGACATCGAACAACTTCGGCGTCGAGTCGTCGGTCGGCCTGTACGTAGACGGTGTCTACCGATCGCGGCAGAGCTCGCTCATCAACGAGCTCGTCGACGTCGAGGCCGTCGAAGTCCTGCGCGGCCCGCAGGGTACGTTGTTCGGCAAGAACACGGCTGCCGGGGCCATCCAGGTCCGCACGGTCGCACCGAACACCGACAGTTACGACGCATTCATCGACGTGACGGCGGGCAGCCTGGACCTGCAACGGATCTCGGGTGCGGTGAATATTCCGTTGACCGACAAGCTCGCGTTTCGCGGCACGATGTTCTCGTCGCGGCGGGACGGCTACGTCGACAACCGGATCTACGATCTTTCGGGGCCGACGCCACAGGCGACGGTCCAGGAAGACCTGTTCAACGACCGCGACCGACTGGGCTTCCGGCTCCAGGTCGGCTACGACAACGGCGATGATTTCAACCTGCGCGTGATCGCCGATTACTCCGAGATCGACGAGATCTGCTGTATCGGCACGTCGCGCGTCGACAGCCTGTTTTCGCACGGCCAGTTCCTGGCGTCGAACGGAACACAGGCGATGCCCGGACCGGATTTCATTCGCATGGGCCTCGGCAGCATCGTGTTCACGGACTTCCCGTACGGGTCCACGCTCCCGACCGCGCCGATTCTGGGCGCCGACATCCCGACGCCACCGAACGTCATCCAGGGCGTTTCGTGGGACGATTACGTCACCTCGGTGAACTTCGCGCCGATCTCGCAGAACGAAGACCTCGGGCTGTCGGTCGAGTTCAACAAGGACTTCGACAACTTCACGTTGACGTCCGTTTCCGCCTACCGTGCTTTCGACACCTACGACCGGATCGATGCGGATTTCACGGATACGACGATCGCCGAGCGCGAGAACGATGCAGAGCAGAATTCGATCTCGCAGGAATTGCGCCTGGCAGGCACATTCGGTGAAAGCAGCAACTGGGTCGTTGGCGCCTATTACTTCGCCCAGGAGATCAAGAGCAACACGATCACGATCGGCGGCGCACAGTTGCAGGCCTATGCGGACGCGGGCGCAGGTGGAGGTCTGACCGCCCTGCGCGATGGCGTGACCGCATTTTCGATTGCGACCGGCGGCCTGGTCCCACCAGGCGCCGAGCCTTTCCCGGCCGGCGCGTTCGCCAACGACAACGTCACGCAGGACCATGACGGCTTCGCCGTATTCGGCCAGGTCGACTGGGCGCTGAGCGACGCGCTGACACTGACGCTCGGTGCGCGCTACACCGACGAGACCAAGGACATCGACGCCGTGTACACGCAGACCAACCCGGGCCTGTTCCGCTTTGACGATGACCCGCTGACAGGCTCTCCGGTCCAGATCCCCACGGCCATCGGTGCGTTTCAGGCCTGGGCAGCGGGTGGCATGATGGGCCCGCCGCCCGATCTGTCGCCGCTCCTTGCCGTTACACAACCGGGGTGGGCCGCCTGGACCCTGCCGCCATTCTCGCCGCGCCCGGATGTCCTCGAGACCCTCAAGGACGACCAGATCACGGGTACGGCGAAGGTGACCTGGTACGCCAATGACAACGCGATGCTGTACCTGTCCTACGCCACGGGCTTCAAGTCGGGCGGCACGAACACCGACCGCATTGAGTTCGACCCCGATGACCCGACCAACCCGCTGTTCTCGCAGCTGTTCGATGCCGAAAAGTCCACGTCGATCGAACTCGGTTTCAAAGGCGACATCGGCGACAACTTCCGCCTGTCGGCTTCGCTGTACCAGACGGACTTCGACGACTTCCAGGCCAACACGTTCGAAGGCTCGGGCTTCATCCTGCGCAACGCCGGTGACCTCGAGATCCAGGGCATTGAACTGGAATGGCTCTGGCAGGTCATGGAGAACACGAGCATTACGGGTTACTACGCGCGCAACGAGGGCGAGTACATCACGTTCGAGAACGGCGTGGCCTGGGACGCGACGACGTTCCACTTCCCGCCGCAACCGCCGGCTCTGCCGGACGACGGCGATCGCAGCGGCGAGTCGCTGCCGTACAACCCTGAAGATCGCTTCCTGCTTGCGGTCAACCAGGATTTCCCGATCGGGTCGAACAACCTGTTCTTCCGCGCGGAATACGTCTGGGCTTCGGAAACGACTACCGACGGCGACAACGATCCGCTGACCCTGCAGGACGATTTCGGCATCCTGAACGTCCGCCTCGGTATGGACCTCGACGCGTGGAATTCGACGATCACGCTGTGGGGCCGCAACGTGACGGACGAGCGATACTACAACGGCTCGTTCGATCCGCCGCTGCTCGACAACGGACGCATGAATTCCTATCCGTCGGAAGTAGCGACCTACGGCATCACGTTCCGCAAGAACTGGGACTGATGCGATAGAGCATGCCGGACACCACTTGTCGCGTCGCGATCGCACAGATCGCGCCCAACTGGCTCGATCGTGACGCGACGCTCGGCAAAGTCGTCGACTGGATCGCGAAAGCGGCCGATGCCGATCTCGTGGTGTTCGGCGAGGCTCTCGTGCCCGGCTACCCGTTCTGGGTCGAACGGACCGGCGGCGCGGAGTTCGAGTCCCCGCTCCAGAAGTCGCTGTTCGCCCACTACGTAAGCCAGGGCGTTTGTATCGAAGACGGCGATCTCGACGCGGTCTGCGCCGCGGCGAGCAAACACGGGACGGCCGTCTACGTCGGGGTCATGGAACGCGCGGCGGGCCGGGGCCGGCACAGCCTTTACTGCTCTCTCGTCTACATCGACCGCGCAGGCACGATCGGCTCGGTCCATCGCAAGCTCATGCCGACACACGAGGAACGCCTCGTCTGGGCGATCGGCGACGGCAACGG
>JANQGP010000056.1 GCA_028277265.1 Woeseiaceae bacterium
TGCTTACGTCCCTCGTACAGGTCGTGGTCAGTATCGCGCTTCTGTGGAGCTTCGATTCGCGGCTGGGGTTGAGCGCCCTGGCGGTGGTCGTCGCAACGAGTGTCGTGTACGCGTTGTTCCATCGCCGTTTCTACCGCCTGAACGGTGACCTGAACACCCAGATGGAACGGCAGGTATCGATACTGGAAGAGTGGCGGCACGAGTCGCTCGTCGCGCATCTCATGAGACTGCGCCGCTGCGAAGTGAGGGTGTCCGATACGGAGGCGGTTCTCTACAGCACCGTGTTCTTTGGCATGTTCGCATTCATCCTGGCGAATCTCTGGCTGGCATCGACGATTCCGGCGATCAGCGCCGGCGCCATCTTCGCCATCCTGAGTTACTCGTGGGCACTGGTTGAATCCGGTATCGCGCTGCCGCTCGTCCTGCAGCAATGGTCGCGGCTCAGCGAAATCCAGGAGCGACTGAACAGCCATTCGAACGATGCCTCGTCGGACGCTGTGAACGCCTGAAAAACGAGGCCTTGCGGGATGAGATCTCACGGCGTATAGTTTCCAATACTAGCAAACGCTAGTATTGCTAGTGCAATATTGGCAAATGCACGGTTCTCGCGTAGTGTTACGCGGTGATGACGAAGCGAATCAAAGGCGTGCGAGAGCAGAGCGTGGGGTATCTGGTCAGCCAGATGACGACGCGCATGCACTCGGCGATGAATGCGGAACTCGAGCCCCTCAACCTCGACATACGGTACTTCGCCAACCTGATCACGCTGTTGATCGAGGACGAGCTGAGCCAGGCCGAACTGGGTCAGCGGGTCGGTGAGGCGCAGTACCGAACCAGTCGGATCGTCGACGGGCTCGAGGAGCGCGGCCTCGTGGAGCGCCGCAAGGACCCGAACAGTCGGCGCGCGCATCGCATTGCCTTGACCCGCAAAGGCCGGGAGGTGGCCGGTCAATTGCCGCCGATTATCCGACGCGTGAATCGCACCGTACTGAAGAAACTGAGTAAAGGTGAGCAGCAACAGTTGACGGCATTGCTTGCCAAGGCACTGGGCCTGGATGCGCCCGGGCGAAAATTATAGCGAACAGGAGAACAACAACATGAAACGCTATCACGGCGCATTGGTCGCCTTGCACTGGCTTCTGGCGATCATGATCATCATGGGCCTGGTCATGGGAGGGCGAGTGCTCAGCGCGACACCCAACAGTGACCCGCAGAAACTCTTCTACCTGCAGATGCACATGAGCATGGGCATCCTGATCCTCGCGCTGATGGCCATCCGTTTGCTGGTTCGTTTCTTCACGCGGAAACCGCCTCACGCCGATATCGGCAATGCGCTCCTCAACAAACTGGGCGTGGCGACACACTATGTCTTTTACCTGGTCGTATTCCTGGTGGCCGGCAGCGGGTTGGCCATCGCCAACATGGCCGGACTGCCGGACATCGTATTCGCGAAGTCCGGCGCGCCCTTGCCGTCGGACTTCAGCGAGTATCCCCCGCGTGCCGCACACGGCATCCTGACCAAGTTGCTGATCCTGGTGATCGTCGGCCATGTAGCGGCCTTTCTTTACCATCAGTTCGTGCGTAAAGACGGCATGTTCTCGCGCATGTGGTTCGGCAAGCGGGGCTGATCGATGGCCGAAGACGCAGACTCGACGGTCGAATCGATACAGTGTGAACGCCGTCACACATTCGATTTTTGCGTGGTCAGAATTTCTCAGATACGCCGACACAAGAATCAAGAAGGACAATCTTCGACTTGATCTCAGGCGGGCGGCTTTAGGGAAAGGCGCCGCATCGCCAAAGAAGGTGATGCGAAATGATCCAAACGGCGGGCAGCGAACCCGAACTGGGGATCCCGGTATCGGACCCCAGGCGGGTTCTCGTAATAGACAGTGACGACGTTGATCGCAGGCTGATTCAGCGGCTCATCGGCGATTACTTCGAGATCCTCGAAGCCGGGGAGAGTCACGAAGGGCTGGCTATTTACGAGTCGCAATCGCCGGATTGCGTCTTGCTCGATCTCGAGTTTTCAGGTGCCTCTGGTTCCGATCTTTTCGGGGAACTGGTGCGACGGGGTGCAACGGTCGTATTGCTGACACTTTCCGAAGACGCGGAAGATGCGCTCGATGCCGTTCGTCAGGGCGCACAGGATTTCCTGAACAAGAACGCCTTGAACGAGGTCATGCTCAAGCGCGTCATTCGCTACGCCATCGAGAGGGATCGACTGAGGCGAAAGTTACACCGTTCCATATCGGATCTCCGGGAGAGCGAACGTCGATTCAGCGAAATGGCCGAGCATATCGATCACGGACTCTGGATCTGGACGGCGGACGGTTCCCGATGCATCTATCAGAACCCCGCCTCGGACCGAATCTACGGCCGAAGCCTGGAAGAACTGAATCGGATCGGGTGGGCTGATGTGATTCACGCTGACGACCGGGCCGGGGAAATAGAACGGGCACGCCGGAGCAGGGGGGCGAAGAAGGAATACGAGTCGCAGTTCCGTGTCGTTCATGCCGATGGTAGCGTCCGTCACGTCGAACAAAATTCGTATCCCCTGCTGGACGACAATGGGGAGATTGCGCGAGTCATCGGGATTTTTCGCGACGTGACCGAGCGGCTGAAACTCGAGGAAGAGCTGCGACTTGCGCACAAACTCGAGGCCGTCGGGCAGCTCGCCGCGGGTGTAGCACACGAGATCAACACACCCAGTCAGTACGTGAGCGACAATGTGTCGTTTCTGTCCGATTCTTTCGACGACCTGTTGCCCATCCTCACAGGCTACAAGGAACTCATCGAGCAAGCGCGTGCGCAGGGCGTCGCGGAGGATACTCTCGGAAATCACGAGCAGCGCATCGATCTGGCTGACGTCGACTACCTGCTCGATGAATTGCCGAAAGCGCTGAAACAGTCAAAGGACGGACTCAATCAAATCAAGAAGATCGTTCGCGCGATGAAGGATTTCTCTCATCCGGGCGATGAAATGGAGTCCGTGGACATCAATCAGGCGATTCAGTCCACGGTCACCGTTGCCCGGAACGAATGGAAATACGTCGCCGAAGTCGACCTGGCATTGGATGCCGATCTGCCGAAGGTTGTCTGTGTCCCTTCGGCGTTCAACCAGGTGATATTGAATCTGATCGTCAATGCAGCACACGCTATCGGCGATGTGGTCAAGACGAAAGAAGGCAATGAAAAGGGCCGGATTCGCATCACCACTGCGGTCAGGGGGAATACTGCCACCATCGACGTCGAAGATTCCGGTTGCGGTATTCCGGAAGATATCCGCAAGAAGATCTTCGACCCGTTCTTTACCACCAAGGAAGTCGGTAAAGGAACCGGCCAGGGCCTGGCGATTGCCCATGCGGTCATTACGGAAAGGCACAACGGCTCGATCAGTGTCCGGTCGAAACCCGGAGTCGGGACCCGTTTTACGATCTGTCTGCCGGTCAACGGCGAGCAGATCGAACGCGACGGGAGGGCGGCATGAAGCGAATCCTGTTTGTCGACGATGAGCCGAATGTACTGCAGGGTTTGAGGCGGATGCTCCGGCCCATGCGCAAGGAATGGGAGATGAGCTTTGCGGAAAGCGCGCACCGCGCGATCGACCTTATCAATGCAGATCCGTTCGATGTCGTCGTCACCGACATGCGCATGCCGGAAATGGACGGGGCCCAGCTCCTGAACGAAGTCATGCGCTCCGATCCGAACATCGCTCGAATCGTGCTGTCGGGACACACCGACCAGGAGGCCGCCCTTCGTTCGGCCGGCACCGCGCACCAGTTCCTTGCCAAGCCCTGCGATGCCGAGGCGCTCAGGAACGCCGTACAACGCGCCTGTCAACTGAGGGCGCTGCTTTCCGACTCGAATCTCATTGCAACGGCGACCGGCCTCGGCGCTTTGCCGAGCGCGCCGGAGGTCTTCGGTGAGTTGACGCAGGAGATGAACTCCGAAGATGCATCCATCCGGAGAATCGGCGAGATCATCGGCAAGGACATGGCGATGTCCGCAAAGGTGCTGCAACTGGTCAATTCGGCGTTCTTCGGACTGCCGAGGACGGTCGAGAGCGTGGAGGAGGCGGTCACGTTCCTCGGCACGGACGTCATTCGCGGGCTGGTTCTCTCGAACGCCGCGTTCGAGAGCTTCGATGCGGAGTGCGAGGGATTCCATATCGATTCGCTGTGGCAACACAGCCTGGCGGTCGGCGCGCTCGCGCGAGATGTGGCGGCACTCGAGGACTGCAGCAAGGCGACTGTCGACGAAGCGATGATTGCCGGGCTTCTCCACGATGTGGGGCAGCTTCTGCTGGCGGCGACTATGCCGGACGGATACAGCGAGACGATGCGCACGGCGGCCGAGAAACGAATTCCGTTGCACCAGGCCGAGCGAGCCGCGCTGGGTTGCAGTCACGGTGAAATCGGCGCCTATTTGATGGGCCTCTGGGGCTTGCCGGACGGCGTGATCGAGGCGATCGCCTACCACGACAAGCCCGGGTTCTGCCCGACCACGCAAATGACCCCGCTGGTGGCGGTCCACGTTGCCAATGCCTGCGCCCATTTCGCGGCCAAAGGCGAAGACGCGCTGGAAGCGGCACTGGATATCGATTTGATCCGCAAGATCGGGTGCGAGGAGCGGATCGAGGAGTGGCGCGGCCTGTCGGGCCAGCGTCACAGTCGTGATGATGCAGCCTGATGCAGAGGTAGTCCTATGAGAGGCAGTCCTATGAATGATCGAGTGCTGTTCGTTGACGATGAGCCGAACGTCCTCGCCGGAATAAGGCGCGCATTGAGAGGAAAGGTGGACCTGACGACCTCCGAGAGTCCGGTTGAGGCGCTGGAACTCCTGCGCCGGGAAGACGCCTACGCCGTCATCGTGTCCGACATGCGCATGCCCGAGATGGACGGCGTCGAGTTCCTGAAACAGGCGCGAACCATAGCGCCGGATTCGGTCCGCCTGATGCTCACCGGCAACGCGGACCAGAAGACGGCCGTGGACGCCGTCAACGACGGCGAGGTCTTCCGGTTTCTGAACAAGCCGTGCGGGGCGAACGTGTTGCACAAGACGCTGACGGCGGCATTTCGTCAGTACGAACTGGTCACGCTGGAAAAGGAGCTCCTCGGCAATACGCTAAACGGGAGTATCAAGATCCTCGCCGACGTCCTGTCGATTACGAGCCCGGAGGCGTTTGGCCGGACCAACCGGATCAGGGAACGAGTGCTGGAAATCGGGGACGTATTGGGCGACGTCTCCGAATGGGAACTCGATACGGCGGCATCCCTGTGTCTGCTCGGATGCGTCGCGTTGCGTTCGGAGTTACTCGAGAAGGTCCTGGCCGGGGACTCGCTGGACAAGTCGGAGCGCGCCGAGTACGAAGCGCACCCGCTGTTGGCGGCCGAACTGATTACCCAGATACCGAGGATGCACGGCGTTGCCAATACGATCCTGTATCAACACAAGAACTTCGACGGATCGGGGTTTCCCCAGGATGACGCCAACGGCGAGAAGCTGCCGATCGGAGCGCGGATCCTACGCGTCGTGCTGGACTACGACGAGCTGGCGTCGCAGGGGTGGTCGGACGCAGCCATCTACGAAAGACTGACCGAGCAGGCCGGTCGGTACGATCCCGATGTGCTCGCCGCACTGGGGAAGTGCCTGGACGAGTGTTCTTCCACCAATATCGCGCGGATACCGATTGGGGATCTGCGAAACGGCATGACCATCCGTGAAGACGTCAAGACGTCCGCTGGCGTCCTTCTGGTTTGTGAAGGGCAAGTCGTGACCACGGCGCTTCAGAATCACCTGCAGAAGTTCGTGAGCACGGGTGTGCTCGAGACGACCGTCCTGGTCGACGTCCCGAACACCCCCGCGACGACGTCAGCCGCGTAGGCGGTACCGAACCAGGCGACGTAACGGTCAGGAACCTGCGACGGCCCGTGCTTTCGGCGCCGGAGCGTCGTGGCTGTCGTCCAGCATGACCGGGGAGACGAAACCATCGGGCTTGATCGTGAGAACGGAGCAGTTGATGTCTCCCAGCACCGGTTCCGCCGTGCTGCCGATCAGCAGGCCCGGGATACCGGCCCGTGCGACGCTCGGCATGACCAACAGCTCGATGTCGTGGGACTCGGCGAAATTCGGGATCACCTCCCGGGCCGACCCCTTGATGACATGCCAACGTGGAGGGGTTGCACCGGGCAACTCTCGTTCGAACCAACGAGCCAGAAGTGCCTGGGCATTCTGCGCCCGGTACTCGGTCTCCTTCAGCAGTGAATCGATTCGCGCATCGTCGATCTTCAGGAAGGGGCTCTTGCGCATCGATTCCTCGCCGACGAGTTCCCAGGTGCTCAACACGAACAGGTCCGCAGCGGTCGCCTGCGCCAGTTCGGCGGCAATCCCGACGGTTCTGCGCTGCAGGTCCTGTGCTTCCGGATCCATGGCCAACGGGTCCACCGTCGCAAGAATGTGTCTCGGCGTGTCCTTGCGTGCGGCGTTGATCGTCCACACCGGCAGCGGCGACTTGCGTATCAGGTGCATGTCGGTGCTGCCGAAAATGCGGTTTCGGGACGTTCCTTCCCTGTCCGATACCTTGACGATGAGCTCGCAGCCCGAGCGCGCGGCTTCGCGAATCACCTCGACGAACGGTACGCCGTCGAAGACCCTGACTTCGGCATTGCGCGCAATCTCGTTGTCGTGAGCCGCCAGGTATTCCTGGAGCTGTTTTCTGCGGTGCTCGAGCACGAGCCGCCGCAGTTCCGAACTATCGATGACGTCGCAGAGCGCCATCGTATAAGCATCGAGGTAAGAGAAGACATCGACGAGCGTCAGGTCCGCATCGTGTTGCGCGGCTATCGTCAGCGCGTGTTCGATCGCCCGCTCACTGCCCCGGTTTTGCTGGACTACTACGAGAAAACGCTTCCTGTTCGCCATCGCTGCCCCCGATTCGGCTGTCATGAACCCGATGCTAATGATCGCGTGGCTTCAGTGTTCGGAGTAGTCGAGTTAATTGACTAATCACATCGGTTTTTCCGATTCGCCAGGCTGCTCACTGATACGTGCCGCGTATCGGGTAGTTGTTGTCCGGGTTACGAATCCACTCGAGTCCGGACACGAAGATCTCGAGGTCGGGCCGGGCGAACGGGTTGTTCGAGAGATCCACGACCTGGAGCTGACCGTCGGCGTTGATGACGAACAGGCCGGGCTCCGCGAAATCGTGGTCCGTCTCCTGTTCCGACCGCGGGACCGAGATGTACAGGCCGAGGTCCTGCATCTGCTCGAGCGTCAGGCCGTGAAACAAAGGGAAGTTCACATCGAGCCGGGTCATGTGATCGTCCAGCTGTTCCTTGCTGTCGCCGGATACCGCGGCGATGTCGATGCCGATATCGAGGAGTCTCCGGCGGAAGCCGGCCAGGCCGTTCAGGAACTTCGTGCACATGGGGCAATGGCGGCCGCGATAGACGACGACCATCTGCCAGTCGGCATCGCCGGCGGGTTTGCTGATATCGACGACGGTATCGTCACGGCCGTTGACGGGCAGGGCAGGGAAGTCGGTGCCTGCGTGGAGCTTTTCGGTTTTCATTGGGGTTCCTCAGAAGTGTTTGGCGATGTGTTGATCGAAACGAAGGAAGTCGAATGGTGGTAGACTAAGTTACCGATTTCAACCAGTTTACTTTTGGTAACTTACGCTGCCGTGAAAGCCGCCGTATCCATCGATCCACAGGGCCGCAAGACCGTTTCCGAGCCTTGCCTGGAACCATGTCCGATCGAGCGCGGCATGCGGCTGCTGGGCGGCAAATGGAAAGGCTCCATTCTCTGGCATCTGAAAGACGGTCCCGTGAGGTTCAATGATCTTGCCCGGCAGCTCGGCGGCGCGAGCAAGAAGATGGTCAACCAGCGCCTCAAGGAGATGGAAGCGTCGGGGCTCCTCGAGCGGCGCGTTTTGAGTACGCGCCCGATCGCCGTGGCGTACTCGATCACCGACTTCGGACGTTCGGCGCTCGACGTTCTCGATCAGTTGAGGGAATGGGCCGAAGAGCAGGATATCTAGCAACCGGGCGCTACTTGCCGACAAACGCCCGGTGGGCGAGAAACTGCATCCGGCGAACGTAATCCCGGGTCGACCACCCGCACTCGATCGTAAGGTACTCCCAGTTCGGTACCTGCAGCATCGCCATCAGGGCGTCAGTTGCTTTTGGCCTCGTCCATTCCTTTGCCAGTAACCCGTCAGCGTGCAGTGCATCGATCGCCGCACGGCAGCCGTCACGCATTGCGGCCATTCGATCGCGCCAAGCGGCGTCGGCTGCCTCATCGGTGTCCCGAGCCATGATCAGCGCTTTGGCGACGCCATAGATCTCGGGAAGGAAGTTGCCCCAGAACTCGATATACCGGTCGAGGCGCTGTACGCCCGTCGTCGCGGCTCGCGACGGCGCCAGACGGCCCTCGACGTCGAGCCGGTCACCCAGATAAAGGAACGCGCCGATCAGCAGTTCCGTCCGCGATGCGAAATGCAGGTATACCGCCTGCCGCGATATACCGGCCTCTTTGGCGATGTCGCCCATCCGCACGCCACGCCCGCCGGACTGCTCGAGCATCCGGATCGTGCCCTCGAGAATCCTCGTCCGGGTCTCTACGGTTTCACTTGACATGCTGTCAAGTCTGCCCTAGCCTTGACATCGTGTCAATTGACACAGTGTCAAGTCGAAACAGGAGAAGCAACATGAAATCACGAATTATCGACGTTCATCGCGGTTCCCGCACAACCCGGCTGGTTCTGTTCCTGAGCGCATTGATCGCCGTTGCAATCGCCGCCACGATCCTGGTCGCGCCCGACGCCTTCTATGCCGGCTACGGAATCGAGGTGGGCGCCAATGCAACACTTGCCAACGAGTTGAAGGCGCCGGCCGGCGCGTTGCTGGTCGCGGGTCTGCTGATGTTCGCAGGCGCGTTCCGGGCGAAGTTCGCCATCGTCTCGCTGACCACGGCGGCCATTGTGTACCTGTCCTACGGGGCCGCCCGCGTCCTGAGCATCGTGATCGACGGTATGCCTCACAGTGGAATGGTAAGCGCCGCTGCAATCGAGATCGTCATCGGCGCTACCTGCCTGATCATGCTGCTGCAAGCGCAGCGCAGAGCCGCCAGCTGAGAGCGCAGGGGAGAAGGCAACGCCCTCTGTCGATCCGGTGTTCGTGGTATACCTCTGTGATGGGCCAGGTGACCTCGCTATTCGTTCACAAAGTAATCGCCCAGGCCGATGACGGCCTGGACAAGCGCGCATTTCTCGAAGGCATCGGCGTCGATCCCGACGCGCCCGTCGATCCGAAAGTCATGGTCAATGACACCGACTACTACGCTTTCTTTGCCGACCTCGCTCGGGCGGATCCACTAGGGCTCGAGCTGCCGCTGCGAACCGGTGCGTCGATGCGCTGCGAGAACTACGGTGCTTTCGGTCTGGCCTGGAAGTCGGCCCCGAACCTGCGCGGATCGTGCGAGCGAGCTTCGCGCTACGCACGCGTGCTGACGAGCGTGGCTGCTTACGAAGTGCGCGAAGCGGACGAGGGAGTCTACATGCACCTGCACCGCGACGGGGACCGGACGCAACTCGGACTTCGATTGTCCAACGAAGCCACGATCGCGAGTATTGCCGCCATCAGCCAGGAAGTCTCGACGTCGGCGTTCCGGGCGCTCACCATCTATTTCAAGCATGATCCGCCGGGTTCGACGGACGCTCATGAACGGCACTTCGGCTGTCCGGTGCAATTCGGTTCGGACAAGGACGCACTGCTCGTATCGCACGAGGTCATGCAGGCGCCGAACCGTGTGGGCGACCCGGGCATCGTGAAGTTCTTCGACACACACCTCGACGAGGAACTCTCGAAGTTCGAAGACGATGCATCCCTCGAACGGGGCGTCCGCATCCAGATCTCGCGTTCCCTGAGCCAGGGCATTCCGACGGTTTCGGACATTTCAGGCCGTTTCGGCATGAGCGGCCGCACGCTTCAACGACGTTTGTCCGCTCGCGGGTACTCGTTTCAGAAGCTCGTCGATGAAGCGCGCAGGGAACTCGCCGAACGCCTTCTGAAAGAGACGTCCTACCCGCTGGCCGAGGTCGCCTTCCTGACCGGATTCTCGGAACAAAGCGCGTTCAATCGCGCCTTCAAACGCTGGGCCGGGCAGACGCCGCGGTCTTTTCGCCTCACATCCTAGCCGCCTGCCGAAGAAGTAGTCAGGGGCTCAGCGCCTGGCACGTCGTGTCAAAAAACGGGCACCCACTGTCAAGAACTGCCGGCGCCCGGGCCGGATGATTGACCTGCAACCTGTCCAAACCATCAAGGAGCAAGTCATGAGTTCGACTACGACAGACGGTCAGCCGGTTTCCGGACCGATCCTGATCCTCGGCGCCACCGGCAAAACCGGCCGGCGAATTGCGGCAACACTGGAATCGAGAGGCCACGACGTGCGTCGCGGTTCCCGTTCCGCAACGCCGTCTTTCGACTGGAACAACGAAGCAGGCTGGGACGATTGCCTGGCCGGCGTTGAAGCCGCCTATATCACCTATTCACCGGATCTCGCGATGCCGGGCGCGACGGACTCGATCCGGGCGTTCGTGGACCGGGCGAAACGCCACGGCGTCAAGCGTCTCGTTCTGCTCTCCGGCCGCGGCGAAGAAGAGGCCCAGGCCTGCGAGCGTATCGTGCAGAACAGTGGCGTCGACTGGACGATCGTGCGGGCCAGCTGGTTCAACCAGAATTTCTCCGAAGGCGCCTTTGTCGAAATGGTGCAGTCGGGGAAGATCGCCCTTCCCGATGTGGATACGCCCGAGCCCTTCGTCGACGTCGACGATATCGCCGACGTTGCCGTCGCGGCGCTGAGCGAAGCCGGCCACGTCGGTGAGGTTTACGAGGTGACCGGTCCGCGGATGCTCACGCTGGCCGAGGTCGCTGCGGAGTTGTCCGGTGCAACGGGACGGAACATCGAGTACGTTCCGGTGCCCCATGACGCATTCGTTGCCGGCGTGACCGAATCCGGCGCACCGCAGGAGGTCGTCTGGATGCTCGACTACCTGTTCGCGACCGTACTGGACGGCCGCAACGCCTACCTGACCGACGGCGTGCAGCGTGCGCTTGGCCGTGAGCCGAGAGACTTTGCCGACTACGCACGGGAGAACGCGGCAACCGGCGTCTGGAGGGCTGTCGCATGAACTCCGTAACTGCGCTCGTCGTTCTTGCCGCGTTGCTCGGCTCTGCATTGATCGCCGGTGTCTTCTTCGCCTTCTCGAGCTTCATCATGAAGGCGCTCGCCCGATTGCCCTCCCCGGAGGGCATCGCGGCAATGCAGTCGATCAACGTCGTGGTATTGAATCGGTCCTTTCTCGGCACGTTCATCGGCACGGCGCTGGTTTCCGTCCTGATAGCGGTGCTCTCCGTCGTCGGTTGGGGAACGCCGGCGGCGGCCTGGAATCTCGCCGGGGCGCTCCTCTATTTCTTCGGAACGTTTCTCGTGACTGCATGGGGCAATGTGCCGCTCAATGACCGGCTCGAGGCCGTGTCCGCGCCGGAACCGGCCGCGACCGGGGTCTGGGAGCTCTACCTGGATCGATGGACGATGTTCAATACGATTCGGACTATCGCGGCAATCGCCGCGGTCCTAATGTTCACGATCGGGCTGACGCAGAGTTCCGGCTGATGCGAGACGTCCGGTCCGGAACGTCGTGTTCGGGTTTGGCTACTTTGTGATTCCGCGCACGATGTAGCCGCCCGATTTCTCATCGCGCTCCAACTCGAGCTGGTCGCGACTGGCCGCCTCTTCCAGCAGGTCCGAGAATGAGCTGAATCCGTAAACGGACTCGCTGAATCCGGGCCGCTGCCGCTTGAGAGTCTGTTTGATCATCGAGCCCCAGAGCTTCTCGCGATCGCCGCGCTCCGCGTACAGGCCCTCCGTGGTCGCAATGACGAGATCGATGGCTTCCTGCGCAGGGTCGTCCTTCTTCTGCGAGGCCTTTTTCGGGGTCTTTTTCGACGTCTTCTTCGTCCGCGACTTCTTCGTAGTGCGCGACTTGGCGCCCGCAACCGACGGCGCCAGGTCATCGTAGAAGATGAACTCGTCGCAGTTGCTGATGAGCAGGTCGGACGTCGACTGCTTCACGCCGACGCCGATGACGGTCTTGGCGTTCTCCCGAAGCTTGCTGACCAGCGGTGAAAAGTCGGAGTCGCCCGAAATGATGACAAAGGTGTCGATGTGCTCTTTGGTGTAGCAAAGGTCGAGCGCATCGACGACCATGCGGATGTCGGCGGAGTTCTTGCCCGACACCTTGACGTGCGGGATCTCGATCAGCTCGAAAGCCGCGCCGTGCATACCCGGCTTGAATTGCTTGTAACGGTCCCAGTCGCAATACGCTTTCTTCGTGACGATACTGCCCTTCAGAAGGAGCCGCTCGAGGACCAGGCCGATGTCGAACTTCTTCGCGCCGCTGTCGCGGACGCCGAGCGCAATGTTCTCGAAGTCGCAGAAGAGGGCAAGATGCTTGTCGCCGTTCATATTTCCTTACCACGGTGAGCTGACTGATGCAGCAGCGTTGAGCGAACTCCACGATCGTACACGGCGGAGCCGCCACAACAAAAAAACGGCCCCGGAAGCGGGGCCGTTTCGGTACAGAGAACCGGTCTTCTATAACGGTACGATGTTCTCCGCCTGCGGGCCCTTCTTGCCCTGCGTGACGGTGAACTCGACCTTCTGGCCCTCCGCAAGCGACTTGAAACCGTCGCCCGCGATAGCGCTGAAATGCGCAAATACGTCGGGGCCAGATTCCTGCTCGATAAAGCCGAACCCTTTTGAATCGTCGAACCACTTCACGGTTCCGGTTGTAGTAGACATAGTCGTTTTCCTATTTCGTCAAAGTAGAACAAGCCCTTCACTGAGGACTGAATCGGCTGGAAGTGTTGCGATTACTGATGAAAAACAGGACGAGGAACTACGGAAGAAACTTCTGTCGGAACGTCGAAATGGAGTGCATAGTGAACAGCTCACTTTCAGGCGCGGGCGAGTATAGGGGAATGCCGGGCAAATACAAGGCATTTCCGGCCGGTATTACCGATCCTCCGGGGAGTTTGTACCGGACATTCGCGCCGCCAGGCGGGCAAAATTATGCGATCTGTTGCGGCCGTGTTGTTAGAATCGGTCGGATTCAGGCCCAGGAGAAATGCCTTGCGCATTGTATCCCGACTCGCCGAGTCATTCGCCATCGTCGTGGGTGTCGTGCTCGCTTTCGTTGCAAGCCCGGTATCCGCCCAGCAACGCTTTGACATCGCCGTCGTCCACGACGGCCCAGGCGATCGACTGGCAGATCAACGCGATACGTACGTCGATGAGCTGCTGGCGTTGACGGAGAACGAATTCGACGTCCAGATTCGCTACTTCCCGGGCGCCTGGACGCAACAGAGCATCGAGGCGGCTTTCGCCTCTGCATACGCCGATCCCGAGATCGACATGGTGCTCGTCACGGGATTCATCGCAGCTCAGTTCGGTACGCAGCGCGGAGAGTATCCCAAACCGACCTTCCTGCCGGTCATCCTCGATCCCGGACTCCTGCCCGCGCCGCCGACCGACGGCAAATCCGGCATACGCAATCTGAACTACCTGATCATCTACGCGAATTTCGCGAACGATCTGGAGTCGATCGCCGAGCTGATCGATGTCGATCAGGTTGCCCTGTTCATCGACAAGGAGTTATCCGATTCAATTCCGCAGCTACGGGAATCGGCCAACGAAATCGGCGAGGCACGTGGCGTGGAACTCGTCGAAATCCTGCATGACGGCGTCGACCATGCACTTGTCGAACAGGTGCCGGAGGGGATTGACGCAGTGTTCGTCTCCGGTTTGCCGCGCATGCCCGAGGATGCGTTCCTGTCACTGGTCGAGGCGATCAACGACCGGGGACTCGCGAGTTACAGTTTCGTCGGGACGAGCGACGTGGAGGCAGGCCTCCTGATGACGAGCTCCGAGACTCGAGATCTCGAACGGCAGGCGCGACTGAACGCGCTCAACATGCAGGCCGTCATGCTGGGCGGTCGCGCGGCGGACCAGGACGTCATTGCGACGGGCCGAAAGCGCTACACGATCAACATGGAGACGGCCCGGCGGCTCGGGATTTCTCCCAGTTTCAACATTCTGAGCGTGGCAACGCTGTTGAATGAGCGGCCGGCGGTGGCGGGTGACGAGTACGGGCTGGTCGAAGTGGCCAGGCTTGCCATTCAGCAAAACCAGGACCTCGTATCGCAGTCTTTCGCGACCCGCGCAGGCGCCGAGGACATCGTCAGCGCACGTTCGGAGTTGTTGCCGCAGCTGGACGTGACGACGAGCTACGACTGGCGCAAGACGTCGCCGCGTGTCGAATCGGGACAGTTCCCGGAGCGCTCGACGGATGCCGCGCTCGGGTTGCGGCAGGTCCTGTACGCCGATCCGCTGGCGGCCAATCTCGTCATCCAGCGCCGGCTGCAGGCGTCCCGCGAAGCCGGACTGTCCGAGTTCCGCCTCGACGTCGTGCAGCTCGCCACCTCGGCGTACTACTCGGTGCTTAATGCGCGCTCGCAGCTCGGGGTACAGGTGAACAACCTGGAGGTGACACGACGAAACCTCGAACTCGCCAAAGACCGCGTGCAACTCGGTACGTCGTCTTCCGCCGACGTACATCGCTGGGAAGCCGAGGAAGCACGCGCGCAAATCAGTGTGCTCGACGCGCGAGCTGCCGTCGACCAGGCCTGGACCCAACTGAATCGCCTGTTGGACATGCCGCAGGCACAGCGGCTGCGGCTGAAGGAAGCTTCCTTCAGCGAGCCGTTCGTCATCTCCCGGAACGAGTTCGACACGATGATCGCGAGCCCGGCGGACTATGCCAGGTTCGCCGAGTTCGTCGTCGCTCGCGGCGTCAGCCGCGCACCCGAGATCGCGCAGATTGACGCCCAGCTCGAGGCCAAGGGGCGGGAACTCAAGAGCCGCAAGCGCGAGACATGGTTGCCGCAGTTTTCGGTCGGCGGACAGATGTCGAGCAACCTCAGCCAGTCAGGCGTTGGTGCGGGGCCGCCGGCCGGGCAGGATCTCGAAGACTGGACCGTCGGCGTCCAGGCCACGTTGCCGCTGTTTTCCGGCGGCGGACGCCGCGCGGACATCTCGCGCGCCCGTCTCGAACTCATGCAGCTCAAGGCGCAGCGCGAATCCGCCGCGGCGAAAGTGGAAGAGAGAATCCGGTTGCAGCTTCACGCGGCACAGGCCGACTACGGCCGGATCGATCTCTCACGCGCCGCCGCCGACTCGGCGCGCAAGAACTACGATCTGGTCGCGGACGCCTACGCACGGGGTGCCGTCACCATCATCGAGTTGCTGGACGCACAGGATGCGAGCCTGACCGCGGATGCGGCAGCGGCAGACTCTTTGTACCGGTTCCTGACGACCGTCATGGCACTACAGCGTGCGGCAGGCGGGTTCGACTTCCTGCTGGATGTGGGCGAGCGCGACGCGCTGGCGACTATGATACGAGAGACCTTTCGGAGACCCATGCGATGACACGGCCAAACGCGCTCACACCGACATCTATCGGCAGGTTCGCCTGCGTCGCAATTGCCCTGAGCCTGGCGGCATGCGATACGGCAACCGATGCCGAGGAGGACCTGTTACGGCCGGTCCGTTTCCTGACGATCGCCGACAACGTGGCGGGCCGCGACCGGACGTTCAGCGGCAGCCTGAAATCGATTCGTGAGTCGCGGCTCAGTTTCAAGGTCGCGGGCACCGTGACCAACGTGCCCGTTCAGATCGGCGAACAACTGAATCGCGGCGACCTCATTGCGGAGCTCGACTCGGACAGTTTCGCGCTGCAGGTGGAACAGGCCCAGGCCAGCCTGGTCGAGGCCCAGGCCGGCGAGCGCAACGCGCAGTCGACCTACGATCGGACCAAGGGCCTCTACGCCAATGACAATGCGTCCCTGAACGAGCTCGACGCGTCGCGCGCCGCGGCGGAGGCGGCGGCCGCGCAGGTACGGGCGGCGACGAAGGCGCTGGAGATCGCGCGGCTCAACATGTCGTATACGCGCCTGACCGCCGCCGAAGACTGCTCCATAGCGTCAATAGACGTCGAAGTGAATGAAAACGTCTCGGCAGGACAGCAAATCGGTGCCGTCAGTTGTGGCATGGAATTCGAAGTCGAACTCGGCGTGCCGGAGAGCCTGATTTCCTACGTCGACCAGACGACACCGGCCACGATCACGTTCGGTGCAATCGACGGTGAGCGTTTCACGGGTGAGATCACCGAGATCTCGACGGCCGGCAGTGCCGCGGTCTTTCCCGTCGTCGTGCGCGTCAACGAGAATCACCCGTCGCTGCGGTCGGGTCTTGCCGCCGACGTGACCTTCCAGTTCGGCACGTCCACCGTGTCCGACACGTTCGTGCTGCCGTTGTCCGCCGTCGTCAACGACCCGGACGGCGTCTATGTGTTCGTGGTCGAGGCGGCCGAAGCGAACGGAGAGGCGATCGTCATACGGCGAGCCGTCGAGCTCGGCGAACTCATACAGGACGGTGTCGAGGTCGTCGGCGGGCTGGCCCCGGGAGACGATGTGGTTACCGCCGGCGTTTCCGTGATCCGTGACGGCCAGCGCGTGCTGGTCGGGCAGTAGAAGCAGCACGAACATGTCTTTGACACGGACTGCGATCGATCAGAATCGCATCACGATTACCATTATCACGCTGGCCGTGCTGGCGGGCGTATTCGCTTTCCAGAGCATCCCCAAGGCGCAGGATCCGGGCTTCACGATCCGTACCGCGGTCATCACGACGCGGTTTCCCGGCGCGAGCCCGCAGCGCGTCGAGGAACTCGTCACCGACAAGATCGAAAAGAAAGTCCAGGAAATGCCCGAGATCGACAACATCACGAGCGAGTCGCGGACCGGCATCTCGATCATCACCGTCAATTTCAAGGAAAGCTACAAGGTCATGCGCCCGATCTTCGACGATCTTCGCCGAAAGGTGGAGACGGTCGTCGACGATCTGCCGCAGGGCGCCTCCGTGCCCGTGGTCAACGACGAGTTCGGTGACGTTTTCGGCAGTGTTTACACGCTGACCGGTGACGGTTTCAGCTACGCCGAGCTCAAGGAGGTCGCCGACGAACTCAGGGACGTGCTGCTGAAGGAGCCGGATATCGCGAAGGTCGACATTCACGGTGCGCAGCAGGAAGTCATCTTCGTCGAGTACAACAATGCGCGCCTGTCCGAGTTCGGGCTCTCGCCGCAGCAGCTGGCCGCGACGCTGGCGTCCGCGAACATCGTCTCGTCGGGCGGCGACGTGGTCAGCGGCCGCGAGCGAATCGCGCTCGAGCCGACCGGGAACTACGAGTCACTCGAGGACCTGAGGCGCAGCGTCATCCAGCTTCCGGGCGGCGCGCTCGTCTACCTGGAAGACATTGCAGACATCTATCGCGGTTACAAGGATCCGCCGCCCAGTATCGCACGCGTCAACGGCGAGCCTGCGCTCGCACTCGCTATCTCGATGCGCGAAGGCGGCGACATCCTGAAGCTCGGCGATCGCCTCAACGAAATCATGCCGGGGCTGGTAGCGCGGTATCCGTGGGGCGTGAACATCGAGAAGGTCTGGTTCCAGGCCGATCTCGTGCGAGCCAACGTCAACAATTTCACGAACAATCTCTTCCAGGCCATCGGCATCGTCATCCTCGTCATGATCGCGTTCCTGGGTATCCGCACCGGTCTCGTCGTAGGTGCGCTGATTCCGACGACGATCATCTCGACGTTCTTCACAATGACGTTCTTCGACATCACGATCAATCAGATCTCGCTGACGGCGCTGATCATCTCGCTGGGCCTGCTCGTCGACAATGCAATCGTCATGACCGAATCGATCCTCGTCAAACGCGAGCAGGGCACGGGCGCCGTCGAGGCGGCCGTCGAAGCCGGCAAGGAGCTTGCCACGCCGCTCCTGATCTCGTCGCTCACAACCGCCTTCGCCTTCATGCCGATTGCCATGGCGAAATCGGCAGTCGGCGAATATACGTCGGACATCTTCTACGTCGTCGGCATCACTTTGTTGATGTCATGGCTGCTGGCGATGACGTTCATCCCGATGCTGACGACCATGGCACTGCGCATCGACAAGCAACAGGTTTCGCGGGATGAGGCGTTCGACGGACGCTGGTACGGCGTGTACCGGGGGTTGCTGACGTCCTCGGTCTACAATCCCTACCGGTTCCTGATGCTCATCGCGG
>JANQGP010000446.1 GCA_028277265.1 Woeseiaceae bacterium
GGCGCCGCAGCGTGCTCGTGAACTCGATCGAGAGTTTCGCGACCTGAGGCTTACTCGTCGCCCTCGCTGACGAAGCGTGCACCCAGCGTCTTGCGCCGCAGGTAAGCGTACACGTCGAGCAACGGAAGGTCTTTGGGGCACACGTCGCCACAGGCCATCATGCCGAAACAACCGAATACGCCCTGCTCGCCCGCGACGACGTCGAACCAGTCCGCATCGGACCGCGAGTCGCGCGGATCCAGCATGAAGCGCGCCACCCGGTTCAGTCCGGCGCCGGCGAGAAACGTGTCGTCGAGATTTGCTACGCCGCATGACGCAACACAGCATCCGCACTCGATGCAACGATCGTTCTCGTAGATTGCGTCCGCGAGCTCGTCGCTCATGCGTTCCTCGGTGGCGCCGGCATCGAACGGCTTGCGCTCGTGAATCCACGCTTCGGTGCGCTCGGACATCTCCCTGAACCACGTCCCCGTATCGACGGACAGGTCGCCAACGAGTTTGAACGCGGGCAGCGGATACAGCTGGATCTTCTCCGGCAGGTCGCCCGTCAGCGTGCGGCAGGCGAGCGCCGGCCGGCCATTGACCATCATGCCGCAGGAGCCGCAGATGGCGGATCGGCACGCGAAATCAAACTGCAGACCGGCATCGAACCTCTCGCGAATCTGGTTGAGCGCGATATACAGCGTCATGAACGGCGTTTCATCGAGCTCGAACGTGTCCGTGCGTGGCACGGACCGCGGGTCTTCCGGGTTGTAGCGAAAGATCTCGAAGGTCAGTTTGCGTGCGTTCAGACTCATGTTCCTATCCCGTCGCGGCCCGCCAGGCATCGCGATCGAGCCGGCTGCCCATGTCCTCGGTCGATTCCAGCCTGCCGTGGCGGCGTTGTTCGTCCAGGACGCGGGCGTTGTGGTCCTCGAGGGATTCGCCCATTTCGATACGCTCGTCGGCCCCGTAGCCGCGATAACCGGGCGGGAGGTCGATGAGCCCGGTCGGCTCGTACGCGAACACGGGCTCGCCGGCATCCGGCGCCCAGCGGACGAGCGTCCGATTCAGCCAGTCGCGATCGTTGCGCAGCGGGAAGTCGGTGCGGAAATGCGCGCCACGACTCTCCGTTCGCGCCAACGCGCCCCGGGCCACCGTGATCGCCAGCCTCAGCATGCCTTTGAGCCGCAGCGCGAACGCGAGCTCCGGATTCACGCCCGGGTCCTTGCAACGCAGTCCGGCATGATCGCACTCGTCGAGCAACTGTCCGAGTTCGTCGACGGCCTCCTCGAGTTCGTCGCCACTCCGGAAAATGCCGACCTTGTTCATCATGATCTCGCCCATCGCATCGCGAATGTCGTAGATGCTGCGGCCGTTCCCCTTGCGCGAGAGCCAGTCGCCGGCACGTTGCTCGGCCGCGGCCAGTGCATCGAAGCCGATGCCGGTGTCGGCCCGTAACTCCGTGCCGTCTGCGTATTCGGCGACGCGGCGCCCGACGAGTCGGCCGGTTACGATGGTCTCGGACAGGCTGTTCCCGCCGAGCCGGTTGAAACCGTGCATGTCCCAGCACGCGGCTTCGCCGACCGCAAACAGCCCTGCGAGGCCATAGGCCTGGCCGTCCTTGTTCACACGTACGCCGCCCATCGAGTAATGCTGCGTCGGCCGCACCGGGATCAGCTCCTCGGCCGGGTTGCGGCCGACGAAGTCACGGCAGATGTCCCAGACCTCGAGCAGCTTGGTCCTCAGGTGTTCCTCGCCGAGATGGCGAATGTCCAGCCACAGGTGAGGACCGTAAGGCGAATCGATGCCGTTGCCGTCGCGCATGGCCTGTGCCATGTGCCGCGAAACGACGTCACGGCTCGCGAGCTCCTGTTTTTCGGGCTCCGCCTGGACCATGAAGCGCTCGAGATGCCTGTCCAGCAGGTAGCCACCGTCGCCGCGACACCCTTCCGTGACCAGTATGCCGCTCGGCACGAGCGTCGTCGGGTGAAACTGCACGGCTTCCATGTTGCCGAGCGGTACGATCCCGGTATCGAGAGCGATCGACGCACCCATGCCTTCGTTGATCGTCGCATTGCTCGTGTACTGGCCGTATATTCGGCCGTAACCGCCGGTCGCAATGACGGTTGCCTTGGCCAGCACGACATAGTGGGAGCCGGTACGGAGACATCGGACGACCGCGCCAAGGCAGCGGCCGCCGTCGTGCGCGAGTGCGACCGCCTCGGCACGATCGCGCACCGTGATTCCGAGCCTGACGACCTCGCTGTCGACGGCGTACAGCGCAGCGTGTCCGGTACCGGCGGCCGCGTAGCAGGCGCGCCATTTCGCAGTCCCGCCGAAGTCCCGGTGCGTGATCAGTCCGTCGTTTTCGAGGGCCTCGTCGATCTCGACTTCGTTGCCCTTGATGAAATAATGGTTCTTGCCGCCGCGCACGCGTGTCCACGGCACGCCATAGTGCGCCAGTTCCCGGACCGCGACCACCGCCTCCTTCGCGAATATGTTTGCAACCTCCTGGTCGGCACCCCAGTCGCTCCCGCGCACCGTGTCGAGGAAGTGCACGACCGGGCTGTCGTCTTCGGCCTTGGCGCAATTTGCGAGCGCCGCCTGCATGCCGCCCTGCGCCGCGCAGCTGTGGCTGCGCCGCGGCGGGACCAGCGACAGTATCAGCGTGTCGTGCCCGGCCGCTGCGGCCTCGATGGCACACCGTTCGCCGGCAAGCCCGCCACCGATCACGAGGACATCCGTCGTTACGAGGCGGCCGGTCATGCGCTGCCTCCGTCGATCAGAAACGCGAGCGGCGGTTCGAGCCAGCCCGCCAGAACCACGAGCGTCAACGCGCCGATTGCAAGCACGACCCAGAAGATCACCTGCTCGATGCGATGCAGTGTCTCTCGCGACAACCACAGGTCGGCGCCCCACTTGATGGCGAGACGATACAGGCCGACGCTGGCATGAAACTCGACGCAAAGCAGCAGCACCGCGTACGGTATCCACAGTCCTGCGGCGACGCGTGCCGTTGAGGAAACCGATTCTATACCGGCGATGTTGCCGAACAGCGGCGTGAAAATGTCAATACCGATCAGGACGAGATGGAAACTGCCGAGTACGAGGATGATGAAACCCGTCCGGACCTGCCAGATCCAGAGCATGGAATCGAGATGCGGACGAAACGGTGAATGCCCGGTGCGCGTCGGTACGTACTCGCGTCCCGAGTTTCGCAGGCCTTTGGCCAGAGCCTGTAGACGTCGTCGTTCCTCGAGCTGCGCCGGGATCTTGCGCGCCGCGTAGACGGCGTGGACCAGGAACAACGCGAAGATGACGACAACCGTCGGCTGTGCGATGTAGAAATCCTCGAGCGCCGTCGCCAGCCAGTCGAAGCCGCGCTCCCCGGTCAGGATCGAGCCGACAAGCACGACGTGTCCCCACATGAACAACGCGAGGAGCAAACCGCTGCCGCCGCTGATGATCTCATGTGCGAGCTGCCGTCTCGCCGATACCGTGACCGACTTCGTCATTCGATGTTGAGCACGGACAATACGTCCGGGTTCTCCTCTTCTTCGGCCAGAACGACGTGGCAGGTTTCGCAGTCGCTGGACACCTGCTCGCGATCCGCGGTTCGCATGCTGCGCTTGTGGCAGCGCAGGCAACCGTCCGACTGCTCGTGCCCGATGTGGTCCGGATAAACGTCCCACCAGACGTTCATGCTCGGAAAGACATTGACCGAGTAGATGTCGCCGAGCGTCTTCGCCGCTGCATCGATGAGCGCCGAATTCTCGCGCGCGATCTCGGGGTAGTTCTGGTCGTAGAAGGCCCTGAGTCCGTGATCGATCGCTGCGCGCGCGGCTGCGTGCGATTCGTACTCCTCGCGGATGACGCGCATGCTCTCGCGTTTGACAAACGGCAGCGCCCTGTCGATCAGTCCGTCCTCGATCGCGTTGTCGACCGCCGGTCCGGGTGATTCGTAAATGTGAGACGGACGGTTGTGACAATCGACGCAGTCCATCTCGCGCCAGACGCCCTCGTCTTCGGGCGCATTGCGAATTCTGTACGTCGTCGCCTCGCCGCCATCGACGGCGAACCGGATCTCGTAGATCTCCTCGCGCGTTTCGTCCGAGCGATAGCGAATGCTGACGTCCGGATCGACATGCCAGTGAATGCCGTGCGAGCCATTGGCGCGTTCGCCGCCAACCTTGAGAATAATCGCCGACGTCAGCTCGGTGTTCTCTTCGTCTTCCTCGTAGTGCTTGATTACCCGCAACTTGTCGCCCACGAACTTGGTGGGCCAGTGACACTGTTCGCAGGTGTCGCGGGCCGGGCGCAAATCGTGCAACGGCGTGGGGACCGGACGCGGATACAGGTCGAGAGTCACCGAAACGAGCTGCCAGGCGCCGTCGAGCTTGGACTTCACGAACCAGTTTGCACCCGGGCCGATATGGCACTCGGCGCAGGCCACTCGCGAGTGCGGTGACCGCGCGTGAGCCGTATGCTCGGGCTTCATCACTGAATGGCAGGCAAGGCCGCAGAATTCGACGGTCTCCATGTAATGGATGCCCTTGTACGTAGCGCCCGACGTGATGACGATGAACACGAGAACCACGCTGAAGATCGAGAGCATGCTGCGTCGCGTGGTGCTGTCGTTGAGATCGAACACCGGGAGCGCAAGACCGGCCTCGCTGTCCGGCCGGCGCCGTAACTTGCGCCGGTGCATTGCGTTGCCCGCCGGAATCAGAATGACGCCGACGATTACGATCGCCGGCAATACGAGGTAAGTCAGAATACCGAGGTACGGGCCGCCTTCGTAGCCGAGCAGCTCCACGACGAACAGGCAGACGATCAGTACGAGACCCGCGATCGCGAGTGCGGTACCGAGCAGGCTGATGCCATTACGTGTTATCGACGCCAGGAAGTTCTTGAACACGGCCAACCCCTTCATCCGTCAGTGCACTTCGTCACGCTTGTCGTTCTGAGTCGAACCGCCGCCGCCTCGCGTAGATTCAGTTGCATGGTGCACGATATACCGCAGAGTAAACCTATTTACATACGCGGATACCGAGAATCGGATTCGGTTCATTTCCGGAGCGTTTGGCGCATAATTCAGGCGCGGCAAATGCCGCGACAAACGCCTCGGAGACGTACATGCGGACCCTCTTCGCCATCTTCGTTGCCTGTGTGCTTTTCGTCCCCCCGGTGAGCACGGCAGATGAAGATAGTGACTGCATCGAATGCCACGACGATCTTCCCGACTTCACGATTACGCCGCACGGCGAGACGGAGTGCCTCGAATGCCATGTAGGCGGCGACAAACGACGGCACCGTCGCGGGCTCGACCCGGTCGACTGCGCCGCTTGCCATGACGATATCGTCGAGGAGCAGTCGCTCAGCGTGCACGGCGAACATGGCACGCAGCATTTCGAGGGCGCGGAATTGCCGAGCTGCGAGAGCTGCCATGGGGATCTTCATACGATGGTTCCGGCGTCGGACCCCGCCTCCCCGGTCCATGCCGGACAACAGGGCGAGACGTGCGGTACCTGCCACGGTTCCGGCAAACCGGCGCCACCCGGCGTGCGGACGCTTCGACCGATCGAGGCCTACACGGCCAGCGTGCATGCCGAGGCGGCGGGCAACGGCGACGGGGGTCCGGCCTGCAGCGATTGCCATACAGCGCACTCGCCACTTCATGCCGCGGACCCTGCGTCGACGATTCATCGATCGAACGTTCCGGATACCTGCGGCGACTGCCATCGCAAGATCACGCGGCAGTTCGGGCGCAGTATCCACGGCATGGCGGCGGAGGTCGGCGTAACCGAGTCGCCCGTCTGCACCGACTGCCACGGCGAGCACCGCATCCTGGCCGTGGGCTCACCCGACTCCCCTGTTTCGGCCACCAACATCCCGACCCGGGTTTGCGGCCCGTGCCACTCGGATCTCGAATTGAACGACAGGTACGGCCTGGACGCCGATCAGGTGCCGTCCTACGAGGACAGTTTCCATGGCCTCGCCTTGCGCGGCGGCTCGCAGCGCGTGGCGAATTGCGCAAGCTGTCACGGCGTACATGACATCCTGCCGTCGAGCGACCCCGACTCCTTCGTCCATCCGGATAACCTGGCGGCGACCTGCGGCAATTGCCATGAGGGCGCGGGAACCCGGTTCGCCATCGGTCCCGTGCACGTTTCGGCTGACGACAAGACGAACCTGGTCGCCTACTGGATTCGGGCGATCTACATACCGCTGATCTGGATCACCGTGGTCGGCATGCTGCTGCATAACCTTCTCGATCTGATCAAGAAGACGCGCACGTACTCGCTGTGGCGACGCCGGGCGCCCGACGATTGCGTGATCAGGGAGCGCATGTCCCTGCCGTTCCGGATCACGCATGCGATTGCGGCCCTGAGCTTTATTGTTCTCGTCGTCACGGGCTTTGCCCTGAGGTACCCGGAAAGCTGGTGGGCCATGCCATTCCAGGCCTGGAACAGCGAGCTGCGTGGAATCGTGCACCGCATTGCCTCGGTAGGCCTGATGGGCGCCTGTGTCTTCCACTTCGTGCACGTCGCCGTGAGCTCGCGTGCGCGCAAACAGATGGCGGCATTCCTGCCCAGGATCGCCGACTTCAGGGAGTTCGGACACCGCCTGGCCTACAACCTGGGCCGGCGTGATGCACCGCCGGCGCCTGTCCGCGTCGGCTATGTGGAAAAGGTCGAGTACTGGGCGGCCTTGTGGGGCACGGCGATCACGGCGGTCACCGGGCTGATAATGTGGTTCGAGAACTGGACTCTGGCGTGGTTACCCGGATGGGTACCCGAGGCCGCCTCGGTACTGCATTTCCTCGAGGCGATCCTGGCGACGCTCGCAATCCTCGTCTGGCATTTTTACTTCGTCATTCTCGACCCGGCCGTCTACCCGATGGACACGGCGTGGCTGACGGGTAAACCGCCTTTCGCGAGGGCGGAGGAACGCGGCGAGGTCGTCCGCGAAGGTAACGACGAGCATTCCAGGGATACGCCGGCGTAGACCGCGACCGGCGTATCACGGTCTACGCACGCCCGTCAGCCTCGATCCGCGTTCATTCGATCGACAGCCTTCAGCGCTTCACGGTAGTTGTGTTGCAGCACGCCTTGCTGGCCGGCCAGGTCCTGCAAGAGATTGCGAAGAATACGCAACGACGTGACCAGTTGTTCAGGGTCCCATGTCTGCCGCTCCAAAAAGAAATCCGAAAAGCCCGTTAGCGTCAGGTTTACGTTCTGCTGTGACAGGTACGCTTGTGAGATTGCATACGAAACGTCGAATTCGATACGTGACGTGATTTCGCTTTGCTGGGCGAGCTGCCAGGACGAATCGCTGTAAAAGTCCTGGATCAGGCCTTTTTCCATGAGTCGTCCATAGTCGATACCGTCGGAAGTCAGCAAGCTTTGCCGAAGTTCGTC
>JANQGP010000002.1 GCA_028277265.1 Woeseiaceae bacterium
CGCCGCGCGCTGATCGGTGTCGGCGGAGGTTGCATCAGCGAGCAGGACAGACACGCAGGTAGCGACGAAAGTCCATCTGCAAACACGCTTGATCATGCCCGCTTCGCCAGCAGGTCTCTGATCACGTCGGCGGCCGTAGCCGTGTCCGCTTCGCTTACGTCGAGGTGAGTGACGGCGCGGAGCATGTGTGCGCTTTCGACGCCGATCGAGACGTTTTGCCTCGCCAACCCATCGGCCAGGTCGGCCGAGCCGACGCCGCTGCGAGAAATGTCGAAGAACACGATGTTGGTCTGCGGCATGCCGAGGGGCAGTTGTACTCCCGGGATGTCCGCAAGCGCTTTCGCCAGCGAAAACGCGTTCCGGTGATCGTCGGCAAGCCTGTCGACATGGTGGTCGAGCGCGTAAAGGCACGCACCTGCGAGCACGCCCGCCTGCCGCATCGCTCCGCCGAGGCGGTGCTTCCAGCGCCACGCACGCTCGATCAGGTCGTCAGGCCCGGCCAGCACCGCGCCGACAGGACAACCGAGACCCTTGGAAAAATCGATCCACACCGTGTCGCAGTGACCGGCGAAGTCGGCAGGCGCCAGTCCCGACGCAACCGCCGCGTTCAGGAGACGCGCCCCGTCCATGTGCACGGCGACATCGTGATCACGTGCCACCGAGGCTACGTCGCGAATTGCCTCCCGGGGCCAGACGCTCCCGCCTCCCCGGTTCGATGTCTGTTCAACGGTAACGAGTGTCGTCTGTGCGACGTTCTTCTTCGGCGATCTCCTGATCGCGCGAAGCAACGTCTCCGCGTCGAATTGCCCGTATTCGCCATCGACGGTTCGCACCATGACGCCTGCCACGGCCGCCGGCGCACCGCCTTCCATGTTCGCGATGTGCGAGGTGTGATGCGTCACGACCTCATCGCCACGTCGAGTCTGCACGAGGATGCCGATGTTGTTGCACATGACGCCGGAGGGCAGGAACACGGCCGATTCCTTGCCCAGCACCTCTGCGACTCGCTCGCACAGGACATTGACCGACGGGTCGGCACGTTTTTGCTCGTCACCCGTCTTTGCGGCGACCATGGCGTCGTACATCGCCTCGGTCGGCCGTGTCGCCGTGTCGCTGGAGAGATCGATCACTGTCATGGTCACCGGGCCGTCGAAGCGAGGATTGACAATAACAGAAACGCGGACTAATTTGACAGCTGTCAACTTTTGGACCGATATCGGAGGGACATCGAATGAGCCGAGAAACCAGGCGTTCACGTTTCCTTCCGTTACTAGCCGTCTTTATCGGGTGTGCCGCGCCCTTGTCGGAATCCGTTGCCGACCCTGGAACGCCAGACGAAAGGGCCGCCCTGTTCGACTACATCGTCGACGCGACGCTGCGGCGTACGGCGTTCTCACCGTACAAGATCGACAACATCGGGCCGACGCCCTACGACACGATCGAGGAACTGGTTGCAGCGGAATCGGCGGAATTGCGGGACGAATTCATATCGGCCGATACTGACGAGGAGCTCTTCTACGTATTGCGCAAGCTCAGTAGTGTACGCCGGGATTCACACCTGCACGTGTACCCGGCCGACGAGAACATCGGGCTACTGAACTATCGACGCGGTTTCGGCGGGAAGATCGAGGACTGGACGCCGCATGCTCCCGTCAAGTTCAAGCCGGATTACGGTGACAAGGAGCACATGCGGCTGTTCGTCAGTGATTATTCGCGCAGTCTCACCGACCCTCCTGCCATTGGCGACCTGCTGGTCACGGTCAACGGCATACCCGCCACGGAATACCTGGCCGAACTCGCTCGCTACCACGGCAAGTCGTCACGCGAGTCACTCTGGTGGGACCTCGCCTACTCACTGCCGCTCAAGACCTGGTTCGTAGACCCGGCTC
>JANQGP010000059.1 GCA_028277265.1 Woeseiaceae bacterium
GCGCGGATATTCACTCATCTTCTCGGTACCTCTGGTGGATTGTCAGGAGTGCGTTCGTCCATTATGCACATTGATGACAGCGCTGTCAGCTCTGCGATGACCGCGCGAGGCCGCGTTCGAGCTCTTCGACGTCCGGCGAGACCGGGGCTTGCTATCTTTCCGAGGCGAGCCTTTGTTCGAGCCACCCGAGAGCCTGTTCGGCGAAGAACGTACAGGCCAGGCTGTTGATGAACGGGTTGCCGTCGTCACGGCGCTCGAGCTTGTCGTGCATGCCGAAAAAGAACGGGTGCGGTGACAGCAGGATGTCGCAGTCGAGCTCGGCAATCCTGGCCGCGCTGTCGGTGAGCTGCGCCGCGGCGCCGCTGGCGGCGAACGAGTATCCGGGTGCGGAAACGGCCGCCAGGCTAGCCGCATAGACGACGTCCTGGCATTCACCCAGCGCGCAGGACTCCCAGGTCCAGGTCGTAGCGCCCGCCGTATGGCCGGGCGTGTACACGGCCGTGAACGTGACCTCGCCGACGTTCAGCGTCTCGCCGTCCGGCAGCACACCGTCCACCTTCGCTGCCGGAAACGTCGTTTTGCCGGGTCCGTGCGCGAACTGCGGGTCATCTTCCTGCAGCTTGCCGGTCCGCAGCACGGTTGCCGAGTCTTCACTGACGACGACGTTTGCCCGTGTGTAACGCTGCAGCGCGTTGATGCCGCCCGCATGGTCGAAGTGCGCATGCGACAGGAGGATGTACCGGATGTCCAGAGGGTCGAAACCGAGTGCACGGACGTTGGCCTCGATCTGCACTGCCGACTGCGGGAGGGCCGCGTCGATCAACACGAGGCCGTCGCCGGTATCGACGAGAATCGACGACAGGCCGCTCGTGCCGACGTACCAGGTATTGCCGTGAATACGAAACGGCTCGATCGGCTCGTTCCAGTCCGCGCATCGCTCACAGTCGAATGCCGCGTCGGGCTCGAGTTGCCTGGGGCCGCAGGCGGCCATGAGAACGCAAGAGAGAACGACGGCGACGATTCGGCTCATGCGAACGCCCTGTAGAAAAGACGAATCGATGCGATGACGAGGAACACGCCGAACAGCATCGAGAGTCGCTTCTCGGAGAACGAGTGTGCGATTCTCGCGCCGAGTGGCGCAGCGAGTACGGTCGCCGGAGCGATGCACGCGAATCCGAGCAAACTGACGAAACCTAGACTGCCCGCCGGAATGCGCGGGTCTCCCCAGCCGGCCACGGCAAACCCGATCGCCCCGGGCAGGCTGATCACGAGACCGAACAGCGCGGCCGTGCCGACCGCTTTGTGAATCGGCTCGTTGAACAGCGTCAGCGTCATGACGGAAAACGTGCCGCCGCCGATGCCCATCATGCTCGAAAAACAGCCGATCGACGTCGGGATGACCGGCACCCAGGGCGCCCGCGGAACCTCATCGGTCAGGTTGCGGCTGTCAGGCAGCAAGACCATCTTGAGCGCGACGAGCATCGCGAGCGTCGCGAACACGAGCGCGAGGACGCGCGAATGCACCTGGGATGCGATCCATGCGCCGAGCAGCGCGCCGGCCAGAACGAAAACGGCCCAGCGCCTGACGATGTCGACGTCGACAGACTGTCGCCGGTGATGTGCGCGAGCCGAGGAAACGGACGTCGGAATGATCGTTGCGAGTGACGTACCGACGGCAACGTGCATGCGGATCGCCGGATCGACGCCGACGAAGCCGAGTGCCGTCTCGAGTACCGGCACGATGACAATGCCGCCGCCGATGCCGAACAGCCCGGCCAGCACGCCGGCAACGGCACCCGTTGCCAGCATCGCGACGCCGAGGATCAGCCACTGTTCCATCTAGGGCCCGTCTGCACCCTGCTTCAGGCGCTCCGCGTGGAATCGAAGATGCTCCTCGATGAACGTCGAGATGAAAAAGTAGCCGTGGTCGTAGCCGTCATGAATCCGGAGGTCCAGCGGCAATCCGCTCTGCTTGCACGCGGCATCGAGCAGCTCGGGTCTGAGCTGATCGGCAAGAAACGGATCGTCGGCGCCCTGGTCGACGAGAATGCGATCGAATCTGTCGACGTCGCCTGAGCGCCGCGCGACTTCGCAGGCATCGTAGTCATGCCACGTCGACCGGTCGTTCCCGAGGTAATAGCCGAGGGCCTTTTGCCCCCACGGACTGTGCAACGTCGTGCAGATCGGCGCGAATGCGGACAGCGACCTGAACATGTCCGGGTTGCGCAGCCCGATCGTCAGCGCGCCGTGTCCGCCCATCGAATGTCCGGTCAGCCCGTGGCGTTCCGCGTCACCGGGGAAGTTCCCGAATACGATCGGCGGAAGCTCCTGCGTGATGTAGTCGTACATGTGGTAGTACGCCGACCACGGTTCTTCCGTCGCGTTCAGGTAGAAACCGGCGGCGAGCCCCATGTCGTAATCGTCATCCGGATCGTCGGGTACGCCCTCCCCCCGCGGGCTCGTGTCGGGCGATACGAGCATCAGGCCGAGTTCGGCGGCCACGCGCTGCGCACCGCTTTTCACCATGAAATTCTCTTCGGTACAGGTCAGCCCCGAGAGAAACGTCAGGACGGGCACATTGCCGGCGGCGGCTTGCGGAGGGACGAACACGGAAAACCGCATGTCGCAGTTATTGACCGACGATGCGTGACGGTAGAAGCCGATACGGCCGCCGAAACAGCTCGTTTCGTTCAGGCATTCGATAGTCATAGCGGCCGATTATGGCCGAGGGCTAGCGTTTCTGGAATACCAGCGTGCCGTTCGTGCCGCCAAAGCCGAAGCTGTTGGTCATCGCGGTGCGAATTCCGGCGTTGTCGATCGTCCCGGTTACGAGCGGCGTGTCGGCAACCGCGTCGTCCGGCGTTTCGACGTTGATCGACGGCGCAATGAAGTCATGTTCGAGCATCAACAGGCAATGGATGGCCTCCTGCGCGCCGGTCGCGCCCAGCGAGTGTCCGCACATCGACTTGGTCGAGCCGTAGCTCGGCAACTCGTCACCGAACACCTCGCGCATTGCGGCAACTTCCTGGATGTCGCCGACGGGCGTGCTCGTGCCGTGCGTATTGATGTAGTCGACCGGCCCTTCGACCGTCGCCAAAGCCTGCTGCATGCAACGCACCGCGCCTTCGCCCGACGGCGCGACCATGTCGTATCCGTCCGAGGTTGCCCCGAAGCCGACCAGCTCCGCATAGATCTTTGCGCCGCGCGCTTTGGCATGCTCGAGTTCCTCGACGACCACCATGCCCGAGCCCGAAGAACTGACGAAACCGTCGCGGCCCGCATCGTACGGTCGCGATGCCTTTGCGGGTGCATCGTTGTATTTGGTGGACAACGCGCCCATCGCGTCGAACAACGCGGTCAGTGTCCAGTCTTCCTCTTCACCGCCGCCTGCGAACACCACGTCCTGCTTGCCCAGGGCGATCTGCTCGGCCGCTGCGCCGATGCAATGCGCACTCGTCGCGCACGCAGACGTGATCGAATAGTTGATGCCCTTGATCCTGAACGGCGTCGCGAGACAGGCGGCCACCGTGCTGCCCATGGTCTTGGTGACGCCGTAGGGGCCGATCTTGCGCACGCCGCGCTGGCGCAGCGCGTCCGCGGCCTTGACGACGTTGGAACTCGATGCGCCACCCGACCCGGCGATCAGGCCGGTGCGCACGTTCGAGACGTCGCTTTCCTCGAGACCCGAATCGTCAATGCACTCCTGCATCGCGATGTACGCATACGCCGCGGCATCGCCCATGAAACGCAACACTTTGCGGTCGATATGCTCCTTGAGATCGATGTGGCAGCTGCCCGAGATCGTGCTGCGCAATCCCATCTCGGCAAACGTCTCGTTGGCAACGATGCCGGAGCGGCCCTCGCGCAGTGACTCGAGTATCTCTTTCCGGTTATTGCCGATGCACGAGACCGCACCCAGTCCCGTGATGACCGCACGCCGCATTATCGCTCCCAAGTGTCCGGACTAAAAATCGTCAGTCGAGGTGAACAGGCCGACGCGCAGGTCTTCAGCCGTGTAGATCTCGCGCCCGTCTACCGATACTGACCCGTCCGCGATGGCCATGTTCAATTTGCGCGCAATGACTCGCTTGATGTCGATCTGGTACGTGACTTTTTTCGCGCTTGGCAGAATCTGGCCCGTGAATTTCACCTTGCCGACGCCGAGGGCACGGCCCCGGCCCTGCAGCCCCTGCCAGACGAGGTGAAAGCCGACGAGCTGCCACATGGCGTCGAGTCCGAGGCACCCCGGCATCACGGGATCGCCCTCGAAATGGCATTCGAAAAACCAGAGGTCCGGATGAATGTCGAGCTCGGCCCTGATCTCACCCTTGCCGAACTTGCCGCCTTCGTCCGTGATCAGCGAGATACGGTCGAGCATCAGCATGTCGGGCTTGGGCAAACGGCCGTTGGTCGGCCCGAAAAGCTCGCCCCGTCCGCTGGCCAGCAACGCTTCGTAGTCGTAGGAACTCTGCCGCCCCGGCAGCTCCTCTGCGGTATTCAGATCGGTCATCTTCTGAATTTTACGCGCCGGGTCCAATGGTGAGTTTTGAATTCGCGCCAATCGGCGTCGGCCGGCAGGATCAGGACTTGTCGTAATCCAGCACGATTTCATCGGTGAGCGGCGTGCTCTGGCATGCGAGTACGAAGCCTTTTTCGACCTCCCAGGGTTCCAGAGCGTGGTTCGTTGCCATCTCGACCTCGCCCGAGCGCAGGTGCGTCCGGCACGTCGCGCAGACACCGCCCTTGCAGGAATACGGCAGTTCGATGCCGCACTCTGCGGCCGCATCGACGACGTTCGAGCCCTCGCGCGGCATCTCGAAGTGCTTCTTGTGACCGTCCATGACAACGGTCACCTGCGCCTGGTCCGCAGTCCCCGGTGATGTGCGGGTTGCCTGCTTGCCGTTTCCCTTGCGCGGCACGCCGAAACGCTCCGAGCGGATCGTGCCCGCATCCATCCCGAGGTCTTCGAGCGCCCCGGTGACACTGCCGATCATCGTGTCGGGGCCGCAGACCCAGGCCGCGTCCGGTTCAACGCTCCTGCAGAAATGCTCGTACAGTTCGGTGACCTTGTCGGCGTCGATGCGCCCGCCCGAGATCTCGAATTCCTGTTCCTCCTGGCTGAAGACGAAATGCACCTGGAAGCGCTTGGGGAAGCGGTTCTTGAGTGCGAACAGGTCCTCGATGAACATCGTCGTGTTTTGCCGGCGATTGCCATAGAAAAGCGCGAAGCGACTCGTCTTCTCGCCCTCCAGGACCGACGCAGCGATCGAGAGTATCGGCGTGATCCCGCTGCCGGCCGCGAAGCCGATATGGAAGCGGCCTTCCGGTCGCTCGCTCTCGAGATGGAAACGGCCGGTTGGCGGCATGACCTCGAGCGTATCGCCAACCTGCAGCTCGTTGGCCGCAAACTCCGAAAACAGGCCGCCCGGCTGCACGCGCACGCCGATCTCCAGCGGCCAGCAACCCTCGGGCGAGCAAATGCTGTAGGTACGGCGCACGTGTTTGCCGTCGCGCTCGATCTGGATCGGCAAGTGCTGGCCCGGGAGGAACGTGAATTCGTCCCGGAGTTCGCCGGGGACTTCGAGAGCGATGCGGACGGCATCCTTCGACTCGGGCGTCTTGGCGGCAACTCTCAATGGATGAAATTGCTTCATGTCGCCAGCAAGCTGCCTCCTACAGGCACTTGAAATACTCGAACGGCTCGAGGCAGTCGAGACACTTGTACGACGCCTTGCAGGCCGTCGAACCGAATTCGCTCACGCATTCCGTGTTGCTCGAACCGCACCGCGGGCACTCGACCGGGCGGTTGCGTCGCTCGGGCGGCGCAATGCCGTAGATACGCAGCTTTTCCCGTCCTTCCGGACTGATCCAGTCGGTGGTCCATGCCGGCGACAGCACGCGCTTGATGCGCACGTCCGGGACGCCCTGCTCCTCCAGCGCGGCAACGACGCTCTGCTCGATGGCCTCGGTTGCCGGGCATCCGGAATAAGTCGGCGACAGCGCTACCTCGACCCCGTCGCTGCAATCGACGCCGCGCACGATCCCGAGGTCCATGATCGTCAGGACGGGAATCTCGGGATCCGCGACGTCGGACAACCAGTCGAGAATCTGTTCCGGCTTGTAGGACGTCTCTACCACGCGGCCCCCGGGTAGACACGCTGCATGTACTGCAGGTCCGCGAGCAGGTATCCGAAATGCTCGGTGTGCCTGCCGCTCTTGCCGCCGCTCGCCATCCAGCCGTCCGCGGGCATCTCCAGCGTGGCGGCGCCGACAATCGCCGCAACGGCCTGCCGCCACTGCCCGGCAATGACGTTCAGGTCCGGTCCATCGAATTCGTCACGCACGATCCTGTCGACCTCGTCGTCGGCAAACATCTCGCCCGTGAAACGCCAGAGGTCGTTCAGCGACTGCTGCGCACGGACGTGGCTTTCCTCCGTGCCGTCGCCGAGGCGCACCAGCCACTGGCTGCTGTGCTTGAGGTGATAACGCACTTCCTTGACCGCACGCGCGGCAATTCCGGCAAGACCCTCGTCGTCGCAACGCGTCAGCGCATCGAGCAAAAGGACGTAGAACGACTCGAACAACACGGCCCGCACCGTCGAATCACCGAAATGGCCATTGGGCTGCTCGACGAGCAGCAGATTGCGGTACTCGTGTTCCGCGCGCAGGAACGCGACATCATCTTCGTTTCTGCCCTGGCCCTCGCGCTCGCCGGCATGGGTATACAGCATGCGCGCCTGCCCGATGTAGTCGAGCGCGAAATTGGCGTTGGCGAGTTCTTCCTCGAGTTCGGGGCTCGCGGCAACCAGCTCGATCATGCGCTGCCCGAGCACGAGGGCGTTGTCACCGAGTCGGGTGACGTAGCGGATCAGTGCGGCGTCAGGCGTCACAGGTTGTCGACCTCGTCCGGGATCTCGTAGAAAGTGGGGTGGCGATAGATCTTGTCCTCGGCCGGCTCGAAGAACGCGGCGGTCTCGGCGGGGTCGGACGCAACGATCCGGTCGGAACGCACGACCCAGATACTCACGCCTTCGTTGCGCCGCGTATAGGTATCGCGCGCGTTGGTCAGTGCCATGTCATCGTCCGCCGCGTGCACGCTGCCCGCGTGGCGATGACTCAGTCCGGACTTGCTGCGGATGAAGACTTCGTAGAGTGGCCACTCGTCTTTGCTCATGTTCTCTCCTAGGCCGCGGCTTTCGCCCGCTTCGCCGCGTGGGCCCGGGCCGCTTCGCGAACCCACGCGCCGTCGTCGTGGGCCTTGCGGCGTTTTGCCATTCGCTGTTCGTTACACGGGCCGTTACCCGCGATCACGTCGAAAAACTCCTGCCAGTCGATGTCGGAATGCTCGTAGTGACCTGTTTCCTCGTCGAAGCGGAGCTTGTCGTCCGGCACCTTGAGACCGAGGTACTCGGCCTGCGGCACCGTTACGTCGATGAACTTCTGTCGCAATTCATCGTTCGAGAAGCGCTTGATCTTCCATGCCATTGACTGGGCCGAGTGCTTCGACGCCGCGTCGGACGGCCCGAACATCATCAGCGACGGCCACCAGAATCGATTCAGCGCGTCCTGCGCCATCGCCTTTTGCTCGTCCGTGCCGCGGCACAGCGTCAACATGATTTCGTAGCCCTGCCGCTGGTGGAAGCTCTCTTCCTTGCAGATGCGGACCATCGCGCGCGAGTACGGCCCGTAAGAGCAGCGGCACAGCGGGATCTGGTTCATGATCGCGGCGCCGTCGACGAGCCAGCCGATCGCGCCGATATCGGCCCACGTCAGCGTCGGGTAGTTGAAAATGCTCGAATACTTCGCCTTGCCCGACAACAAATCGGCAACCATCCGGTCGCGCGAGATACCGAGCGTCTCGGCCGCGCCGTAAAGGTACAGCCCGTGCCCGGCCTCATCCTGGACCTTGGCCAGCAGTATCGCCTTGCGCTTGAGCGTCGGTGCGCGCGTCAGCCAGTTGCCCTCGGGTTGCATACCGATGATCTCGGAATGCGCATGCTGGGAGATCTGGCGTATCAGGGTGCGGCGATAGGCCTCGGGCATCCAGTCCTTGGCCTCGATCTTCTCCTCGGCGTCGACACGCGCCTGGAACGCGTCGAGTTGCGCTTTCGTTTCGGCGCCGGCGGGGTCGCTCTTACCTGCCTGGTCGAGGCCTTGTGTGTACATAGGAAAACTCCCGGGGAAGAGTCTTCAATGTGTCACGGATTACCGGATTTTTCAAGAATACCTGTATCGCTTTTTGCAACGGACCGGCCGCGAAACAGCGCGACGAGCTCGCCCCGCTGGTTGCGCACTTCGACCGAGTAGTAGCCGCTGCGACGGCGCCGGTGGTCCTCGGTCGCCGTCGCGGTCAGCACGTCGCCCCGTATTGCCGGCCGCAGGAACTCGATTTGCGCCGACGCTGCCACGGACAGCGCGTCGTAGGCGTTGCAGGCGAACGCGAATGCCGTGTCCGCCAGCGCGAAGGTCAGGCCGCCGTGCAACACGTCGAAACCGTTCACCATGTCTTCGCGCACCGCCATCGTCGCGACGGCCTCGCCGACGGCCGGGATTTCGATGTCGATCCCCAGCGTCTTCGAGGCGCGGTCGTTCGCGTACATCGTGCCGGCGCAACGGCGCGCCGTTTCGAGATCAGCCATGCATCACCTGAGCGTCGAGGCCGCCGAAACGCTGACGGAATGCGCGTGACGGCGGCGGCAGCGGGCCGTCGACCGTTTCCATGACCCCGTCGAGGAACGCGTCGGCCTGCTCGCAGACGGCCCGGTAGAGGTTGCGGCAAAGCTGGTAGGCCGCATGTCCGTGCCAGCCCGCCGGCAGCAGGTCGGCAGGCAGCCAGGGATCCCGCAGCTGCACCTTGCGGTACTCCTGGATCAGCAAAGTGCGAATGATAAACGCTTGTTTCGGCGATAGTTTACGGGACCGTCGAATCGCGCGGTGCGCCGGCCGGAAACGCTCGACGAAGTCGCGATACCGGCCGTCGATATCATCGAGATTCCAGCTGTTGCGCGCGAGCCCGCGCATCGCCGCCTCGGAACGAATCGTCCGGCTGCGCATGACCACGAGCGTGTCATCGACACCGAGGCGCCGCATCGTCACGTCGAGCTCGGCGAGGTCCGGCGCGGGATGCGCCAGCACGTTTGTCGACATCGCTCCGAAACCGAGCCAGCCGCACTCCTTGCGCACGACGTCCCTGGCGGCCTTGTCGAGCGCCGACAACAACAGCAGGCACCACCGGCCGTCCCAGTGGTCGAGCGGCTCGCCATAGATGCGATGCGTCGCCTGCTCGAAGCGCTCGCGCCCGTCGTCGGTCAGGCTGTAGTAGGACCGCCGCCCGAGCTGCTGCGACTGCAGCCAACCGTCTTTTGCCAGCCGGAATACCGAGGTCCGGACCAGCCGCTCGCTGATGCCGAACTCCGCCATGGCCGAGATCAGGCTGCCGAGCCAGACGGTGCCGCCGCGCGGTGCGATCGCGTCGCCGAACACGGTCGTGATAAGCGACCCTGCACGCAGGGTCGGTCTCGACTGGAACTCGTCGACGAGTTTCTTGCACGTACGCTGGACGCTCATGACGGCCCGACCGTACAATCCGATACACTTTTTTTCAAATGGCAGCGGGTTCCGTATGACAAACAAGCTCGGCAACCTCGTCCTCGATCGCTGGGTCGACGGCGACGGCGACGGCAGCATCCTGACGAGCGCCGTCGACGGCAACGCCGTCGCACGAATTACGAGCAATGGCCTCGACTTCGGCGACATCCTGAATCATGCCCGCAAGACGGGCGGCGCCAACCTGCGCAAGCTGACGTTCCACGAGCGCGGGGAGATGCTCAAGAGCCTCGCCAAATACCTGATGGACCACAAGAAGACGTTCTATGCGCTGTCGACGCAGACCGGTGCGACGAAGGCCGACAGCTGGATCGACATCGACGGCGGGATCTCGACGCTTTTCGTCGCATCCAGCAAGGCGCGCCGCGAGATGCCGAACGACCACGTGTACCTCGATGGGCCGTTCGAGGCCCTGTCGCGCGGCGGTACCTTCATCGGCCAGCACATCTACACGCCCAAACTCGGTGCTGCCGTGCACATCAATGCATTCAATTTCCCGTGCTGGGGCATGCTCGAGAAACTCGGTCCGGCACTGGTTGCCGGCGTACCGGTCATCGTCAAGCCTGCCTCGAGCACGGCCTACCTGACCGAGCTGATGGTGCGTCGTATCCAGGCATCCGGTCTGTTGCCCGACGGCGCCCTGCAGCTGATCTGCGGCAGCACCGGGGACCTGTTCGACCACCTGGACTGCCAGGATACTATCGCGTTCACGGGCTCGAAAGGCACGGCCGAATTCCTGCAGCAGCATCCGCGGGTGGTGGGCCAGTCCGTCGCGTTCACGGCCGAGACAGACTCCCTGAACTCGTCGATACTCGGTCCCGATGCGATCCCGGGTACGCCCGAGTTCGATCTGTACGTCAGGGAAGTAACGAGGGAGATGACGAGCAAGGCCGGTCAGAAATGCACGGCCATCCGCCGCATCATTGCGCCTTCGACGATCGCGGGCGAACTGGTCGAGGCGCTGGCAACGTCACTCGGCGAGATCCGCATCGGCAATCCGGCGAACAAGGACGTGGACATGGGCGCACTCGCGAGCCAGGGTCAGCGCGACGAAGTCCGCGACCGCGTCGGCGAGCTGGCCAGCCAGGCCGAGATCGTCTACGGCGGCAACGACGATTTCGACGTGGTCGATGCAGATGCGGCGAAGGGCGCATTCTTCATGCCGACCCTGTTGCACTGCGAAAAGCCGCTGGCCTCGAGCGCCGTGCACTCCGTCGAAGCCTTCGGTCCCGTGAGCACCGTGCTGCCCTACGATACGCTCGACGAAGCCATCGAATTGTCGCGCCTCGGCGAGGGCAGCCTCGCCGGCTCGATCATCACCAACGACAACAACGTCGCGCGCGAACTCGTTCTCGGCACCGCCGCCTACCACGGACGCATGGTCATCATTAACCGGCACTGCGCGGCAGAGTCCACGGGGCACGGTTCGCCGCTCCCGCACCTGGTCCATGGCGGCCCCGGCCGGGCCGGCGGCGGCGAGGAGATGGGCGGAGTGCGGGGCGTGAAGCACTACATGCAGCGCACGGCCTTGCAGGGTTCGCCCGAGACGCTGACGGTCATCGGGAACCAATGGCTGCGCGGAGCCGACGAGAAGGATCCGGGCGCGCACCCGTTCCGCAAGACCTTCGAACAGCTCGAGATCGGCGACACCCTGCATACCGATGAACGCAAGATCACGCTGGCGGACATCCAGCATTTCGCGGACTTCACGGGCGATGAGTTCTACGCGCACACGGACGAGGAAGCCGCTGCAAAAAACCCGTTCTTCGAAGGACGCGTCGCCCACGGTTACCTGATCGTATCGTTCGCGGCGGGCCTGTTCGTCGACCCCGATTTCGGACCCGTGCTCGCAAACTACGGCGTCGACAACCTGCGCTTCGCGCAGCCCGTGAACTACGACGACACGCTCAAGGTACGACTGACGTGCAAGCAGAAGACGCTGCGCGCCGGCACGGGCTATGGCGAGGTACGGTGGGACACCGAGGTGACGAACCAGGACGACGAGATCGTCGCGCAGTACGACGTGTTGACGATGGTCGCAACCGACGATCAGTGGGCATCGGTGCGCTAGGCTGCTATATAATCCGGGCCCTTTGCGACGTACGAAGAGAAAGGGGCTCGCATGAGCAAGATCATCTACACGAAGACCGACGAAGCTCCGGCGCTGGCGACCTGTTCGTTCCTGCCGATCGTCAAGGTCTTCACTGACGCAGCCGGCATCGACGTCGAGCTGCGCGATATCTCGCTCGCGGGCCGCATCCTCGCGAACTTCCCCGACAAGCTGACCGCGGAACAACGCATCGGCGACGCGCTCGCCGAGCTCGGCGAACTCGCCAGGACGCCCGACGCGAACATCATCAAGCTGCCGAACATCAGCGCCTCCGTCCCGCAGCTCGTCGCCGCGATCGAGGAACTTCAGTCCAATGGATTCGACGTGCCCGACTTTCCCGAGGAGCCGGCCAGCGACGCCGAGCACGAGATCCAGGCGCGCTACGCCAGGGTACTGGGCAGCGCCGTCAACCCGGTGCTGCGCGAAGGCAATTCCGATCGTCGTGTCGCGCTCGCCGTGAAGAACTACGCCAGGGCCAACCCGCACTCGATGGGCGCCTGGAGCAAGGACTCGAAATCCCACGTGGCGCACATGGACGACAAGGACTTCTTCTCCAGCGAACGGTCGGCAATTGTCTCGGACGGCGGCAACCTGCGCATAGAACATACGGATGCCGTCGGCGACGTCACGGTGCTGCGCGAGGCCGTGCCGGTGCAGCAGTACGAGGTCGTCGACTCGTCGGTCATGAACGCAGCCGCGTTGAAAGCGTTTTTCGCGCGCGAGATCGAGGCCGCCAGGGAAGAAGGCGTGTTGTTCTCGGTGCACCTGAAAGCCACGATGATGAAGGTCTCCGACCCGATCATGTTCGGTCACTGCGTGCGCACCTACTACAGCGACGTGTTCGACAAGCATGGCGCGCTGTTCGACGAGATCGGGGTCGATGCGAACAACGGCATCGGCGACGTGTACACCAAGATCGCCGAGGTGGGCGACGGCCAACGTGCCGAAGTCGAGGCCGATCTCGAGGCGCAGTACTCGAGCCGCCCGGCGCAGGCCATGGTCGACTCGGACAATGGCATCACGAACCTGCACGTCCCCAGCAACGTCATCATCGACGCGTCCATGCCGGCGGCCATCCGGTCGTCGGGGAAGATGTGGGGACCTGACGGCAAACTCGCCGATGCGAAAATGGTCATTCCCGACCGCAGCTACGCCGGGATGTACCAGGAGATCATCCAGTACTGCAAGGACAACGGTGCATTCGACGTCGCCACGATGGGCAACGTCTGCAACGTCGGCCTTATGGCGCAAAAAGCCGAGGAATACGGCTCGCACGACAAGACGTTCGAAATGGCTGCCGACGGCAAGGTCAGCGTCACCGACGAGAAAGGCAACGTGCTCATGGAGCACGACGTCGAGCGAGGCGATATCTGGCGCATGTGCCAGACGCGCGACCTGCCGATTCGCGACTGGGTCAAGCTCGCCGTTGCGCGCGCACGTGCCACCGGATCGGCGGCGATATTCTGGCTCGACGAGAACCGTGCCCACGATCGAAACCTGATCGATCTCGCGAGAAAATATCTCGCCGATCATGACACCGACGGCCTCGACATCCGCATCCTCTCGCCCGTGGACGCGATGCGGGCCACGCTCGAGCGCGTCAGCGGCGGCGACGACACGATTTCCGTCACCGGAAACGTGTTGCGCGACTACCTGACCGATCTGTTCCCGATCCTGGAACTCGGGACGAGCGCCAAGATGCTGTCGATCGTGCCGCTGCTCGCCGGAGGCGGGCTCTACGAGACGGGGGCCGGCGGCTCGGCGCCCAAGCACGCGCAGCAATTTCTGAAGGAAGGCCACTTGCGCTGGGACTCGCTCGGCGAGTTCCTCGCCCTCGCCGTCTCCATCGAGGACCTGGCGGACAAGACCGGCAGCAAGGCGGCACGCATCGTAGCGAACGCGCTCAACGAAGCCAACGGTCGTTACCTGGCCGAAGACAAGGCGCCGTCGCGCAAGGTCAACGAACTCGACAACCGGGGCAGTCATTACTACCTCGCGCGCTACTGGGCCGAGGCGATGGCCGGCAACGAAGACGACGCCGAACTCGCCGAGCAGTTCGCTGCGCCCGCGAAGGCGCTGGTCGACAACGAGGCGACTATCCTCGCCGAGCTGCTCGATGCCCAGGGCACACCCGTGGATATCGGCGGTTACTACCTGCCGGACGATGCGCTCGCGAGTTCCGCGATGCGCCCGAGCAAGACGTTCAACAGCATTATCGACTCGATCTGATGGAGAGACACCCAAGATCTCCCAATGCTCGCCTGCACTGAGCAGCATCGGTAAACCAGATGGTCTGAATCCCGATCGACGACGCGGTCGCGAGATTCTCCCGCAAATCGTCGATAAAGACCGTGTCGCGGGGCTCGAGCTGATAGCTGTTCAACAGATACTCGTAGATCTGGATCTCCGGCTTGACCTTTCTGATTCGGGAAGAGATGACGATACCGTCGAAAACTCCCCAGAACGTGTGGCGCTGCTCGAGATATGCAATCGACGCGAGATGCATATTCGAGAGAACGAACAACCTGTTCTTCGTCTTGCTCAACTCATGAATCAGTTCAATCGTCGCGTCGATCGGAGTGAGAGAAGGCGGGACTGCATCGAACAGCCGTTCGATGTCTCCATGAGGCAATCCCGTCCTCGCGGAGCCACGATAGACCGCCTGCTCTAACGTGATACTTCCTCTGTCCAGTTCGACCCAGTCATCGTGCCCAATGACCTCCTTCTTAACGAGGTCCTGTGTATTCGTGTCTTCGAAGACACGGGCCACAAGGGCGTCTGGCTGCCAATTCACAACCACGCCACCCAGATCGAATACGATATTCAAATCAAGCTCCTGCGGACTCGCCCCTGCGCTGGCCGGGTTTCGGGCCTGAAGCCGGGGCTTCCAGCACCGGAGCCAGAGATACCGCAGCAATGCGCCGGAGTGCAACGTTGATACACATTGTCGGCTCAATCCGGTCGGTATCCGGTTTTCATGAAATAAACGGGGCGGTGCTCTGGTCTAGTTGATCGAATCCGTCACAATCCGAAGGAGAATTTCGTGTTACGACTCGTCGCATTACTGGCGCTGGTGATACTTGCGTCCCCGGCACTCGCAGCCAATGAAACGCAGGAGCCGGAGGTTCTGGGCGTGCTCTTCTACGCCGACTGGTGCGGCAGCTGCAAAGTGCTCGAACCCGAGATTGACAAGGCCCGCGGCAAAGCGGACCTCGACAACGAAGCTGTGTTGTTCGTTCGTCTCGATCTCACCGATGCAACGCGCAGCCACCAGGCCTCGATGCTGGCCAGTTCCCTGGGTCTCGGCGAGGCCTTCGCTCAAAAGGCCGGTGCGACCGGGTTCATGTTGCTCGTTGACGCCGAGACGAAGGAAGTGATCTCCATGGTCACCAGGAAGTCGGATGCTGCAGCGATCGCCGACCAGGTGAAGGCCGCCATTCTGAAGGCAGCCGGTTGATCTGTTTCTGGTTCTAACCTGTTGTTTTAAATTAGTTTTCGGTCTGATAACTGTATATAATAACAGCATCCTTTTTCGCTTCCCGAGGAGCTGTTATGCCTGCCGAGACTGCGGTGGATCTACGCCCGATCGATGCCCTCGACCG